>JAGIAU010000133.1 GCA_017744755.1 Microbacteriaceae bacterium | reverse complement strand
ACGTCGCGCTGCAGCCGAACCCGGCGGGTTGAGCGGCACGCGGGACGGGAGCGCCCCGCGGAGCGCGTTCACCCCCGCAGCAGCCGCAGCAGCTCGCGCTCGATCGTGCCGGAGGCGATCCGCGACGGGTCGACGGTCTCCCCGCGCTCGTAGCGGTCGGCGATGCGCGGGTCGACGTAGGCGGTGCGGGCGACGGCGGGGGTGTTGCCGAGCGCGGCTGCGGCCTCGCGCATCGCGGCGGCGAGGGCGCGGCTGCGGCCGGACGCGGAGGCGCGCGGCCCGGTGCGGGCCAGCGACGCGGCGGCGACGGCGGTGCCGCGGAGCGTGCGGAAGTCCTTCGCCGTGAAGTCGCCCCCGGTGCGCCGGCGGATGTCGTCGTTGAGCTCTCCAGGGCGCAGCGGGTGCACCTCGCCATCGGGGTCGCGCCAGGCGAGCAGTCGGGCGCGCGGGCCGCGGCGCTGCAGCGCCGAGACGAGCGCGGCGAGGTCCGGGTCCTCGATCCCGGACGACCACTCCTGCCCGCTCTTGCCGGGGAATCGCAGCCGCACCTCGCCGCCCCGGACGGCCGCGTGCGCGCCGAGCAGCGTGGTGAGGCCGTAGCTGCCGTGGTCCTCGGCGTAGCGCGGCGTGCCGACGCGCAGCGCGCCGCTGTCGAGGAGACGGAACGCGCCGGCGAGCACGCGCTCCCGGCCGAGCCCGTCGGCCCGCAGATCACGGGTGACGCCGCGCCGGGCGCGCGGCAGCACCTCCGCGAGGTCGAGCATCCGCTCGTACTTGCGACGATCGCTGCGCTCGCG
Source organism: Microbacteriaceae bacterium (assembly GCA_017744755.1). Lineage (GTDB taxonomy): Bacteria > Actinomycetota > Actinomycetes > Actinomycetales > Microbacteriaceae > 73-13. The sequence continues at coordinate 5,232 of JAGIAU010000133.1, read as the reverse complement.
CCAGGCGGGGTGATAGAGGTACTGGCGCCGACCCGCCGCGTCGACGCCGGTGGCCTGGATGTGCGCGTTCTCCGCCGCCGCGATCCACACGTCGGTCCAGGCCGGCGGGATCGCGAGCGCGCGCAGGCGCTCGAGCGCCGCGGACTCGCGGATCACGGCGCCGTCCGGCTCGCGATAGGAGAACCCGCTCCCCCGGCGCGCGCGCCGGATGCCCGGGTCGCTCAGCCGGGTGCGACGCAGTCGCGGCACGAGCCCGCACCCTCAGGTCAGGGAGAGGAACGCGCCGTCCGAGTCCGCGCCGTCCCGGTCGGCCGGCTCGTCGTCGCCCGACGGCTCCGAGCCGGCCCGCACGATCTCGACGCGCAGCGGCCAGCACCGGCGGACCTGCCAGCCGGGCGGGACGACGGCGATGAGCTCCTGCTGCGACCAGCGGCCCGTGCCGAAGCGGGAGCACACGATGTCGGTGTGCACGACGAGGCCGTCGGGCGCGACGATGTCGTCGCACTCGGAGAGGAGCGCGCCGACCTCGGGGGCGCGCAGCTGCCCGAGCACGCGGTCGGAGAGGATCAGGTCGTACTTGGCGCCCTCCGCGATGAGCTCGGCCGGCGTCGCCGTGCGGGCGGTCATACCCCAGGCGGGCCGCCCGCGGCCGCGGAGCACCGCCCGGTGGTCGGCGTCGATCGCGACGAGTCCCAGGGCGAGGCCGTCCTGACGCGCCCAGCCGAGGATGCGGCGGGCCGCGTCGCCCGCGGAGCCGATGTCGAGCATGCGCGTGACGCGGTCGGCGCGCAGCCGCGGCCGGAGCCAGCGGCGGTAGACCGAGCGGAGCGCGAGCGCGCCGGCGAGCTCGGTGAGCGGTCCCGGTCCGATCCCGCCCGGCGTCCCGGCGCTCATCACAGCCCCTTCCCGCCGGTGACGGGCAGCACGGCGCCCGAGACGTACGAGGACTCCGGCGAGGCGAGGTAGACATACGCGGGCGCCACCTCGGCCGGCTGCCCGGCGCGGCCGAGCGGCGTGTCCTGGCCGAACTTCGGCAGTTTGTCCGGCCACTCGGTCGCCGGGATGAGGGGCGTCCAGATCGGCCCCGGTGCGACGGCGTTCACCCGCACGCCCTTCGGCCCGAGCTCCTGCGCGAGCGCCTTCGTGAACGCGACGAGCGCCGCCTTCGTCATCGCGTAGTCGAGCAGCTCCGGCGACGGATTGAAGGCCTGGATCGACGACGTCACGATGATCGAGGAGCCGGGCCGCAGATGCGGGATCGCCGAGCGCGCGGTCCACAGCGGCGCCATGAGGTTGGTGTCGAACACGCGCTCGATCTCCTCGGTCGGCGTCTCCGCGAGCGAGTCGCGGTGCTGCTGGTAGGCGGCGTTCAGCACGAGGATCTCGAGCCCGCCGAACTCCGACACGACCCGCTCGACGAGGCGCGTCGAGTGCGCCTCGGTACGGATGTCGCCGGGGATGCAGAACGAGCGCCGTCCAGCCTCCTCGATCCACAGCGCCGTCGCGACCGCGTCCGGCTCCTCCTCCGGCAGGTAGGAGATGGCGACGTCGGCGCCCTCCCGGGCGAACGCGATGGCGACCGCGCGGCCGATGCCCGAGTCGCCGCCGGTGATGAGCGCGCGCATCCCGGCGAGCCGCCCGGAGCCGGCGTAGCTGTGCTCGCCGTGATCGGGCACGGGGTTCGTCGCCTCGGTCATGCCGGGCTGCTCCTGCTGCTGCTGCGGGAATCCGTCGGTCGGGTACCTCGTGACGGGGTTCGCGATGTCGTGCATGGGCGTCTCCTTCGCGTACGGGCGCGGGTGGCGGCTCATGCGACGGTACGTTCACCCCGGGCGGCCGGCCACGGGCTTGCCAGGCTCGGCGCGCGCGTGCTAGACCCGCGGAGTGAGCGATGCGTCGGAGGAGCGGAGGGAGCGCGCCGAGCGGAGGGAGCGGGCGGAACGCTCCTGGTGGTCCCGGCGCCCCGGTCAGCTCGAGCTCCCCCCGGAGGGCGAGACGGAGCAGCAGCGCGTCAACCGCAACTGGGCGGAGATCCTGCAGGAGCTGCGCGTCATCCAGGCGGGCAGCCAGATCATCACCGGCTTCCTCCTCGCGGCGGCGTTCCAGCCGCGCTTCGCCGATCTGGACCCCGTCGCGCAGATCCTCTACTTCTCGCTCCTCGGCACCGCCACGGCGACGACGATCGTCGGCCTCACCCCCGTGCTGCTGCACCGCCGCCTGTTCCGCATGGGGGCGAAGGAGTCGCTCGTCGGCATCGGCGATCGCATCCTGACGATCGCGCTGATCGGCGTCGGCGTGACGCTCGTCGGCATCCTGCTGCTCGTGATCGACCTCGTCGCGGGCCTCGTGACGGCGCTCATCGTCGGCGGCGTCGTGCTCGTCGTCCTGGCCACGCTGTGGCTCTTCCTGCCGTGGAGGGTGCTCCGCGACATCCGCGCCCGCGACGGCTCCGGGACCGCGCCCCGCGGCTAGCTCGCCAGTAGCACCGCCGCGTCGCGAGCGTCAACCCCCTCCGCCCGGCCGGGACGTCGCGCCTACCGTGGGGTCCGCCGGGAGCGTTCTCCCGGACGAAGGAAGGAGCCTCAGCATGACTCTGGCAGCGATCATCATCTTCGTCATAGCGGTCGTCCTGGCGATCACGGGCGGCCTTTGGACCGCCGCGAACTGGCTCATCTGGGTCGCGATCGTCCTCGGCGTCATCGCGATCATCATGTTCCTGCTCCGCGTCATCACGGGCCGGTCGCCGACCGCCTGACGGGAGCGGCGCAGCGACGGCGCGGGCCTGCAGGACCAGCTGCGGGCCCGCGCCGTCGCTGCTGCGCCGGCCGGGTGCTAGCCGCTGCTGCCGGTCTCGTCGTGCGGCGCCCCGACGGGCTTCGACTCCCCGGATCCGCGCTGCCGCAGCACGATCGCGAAGGCCGTCATGGCGCCGACCGCGAGGAACTCCGACTGCCAGTTCTGCAGCGTGCGGTTCCAGAACTCGGGACCGGCGACGTAGTCGAGCCAGCCCTCGGGCGGGAGGCCGTGGGTCGCACGGTCCTCGTTCTCCACGACGAGGCCGCCGAGCGACTGGGCGAGCCAGGACAGCAGGAAGATCGCGCCCATGAGGATGAGCAGCGAGTTCGAGTAGAACGCCCTCCGCCAGCCCCCGGCCCGCGCCCAGGACGGCGAGTCGGGGCTCGCGAAGCGGCCGACGAGCTGCCGCCGGTCCGACTCGAGGCCCGCATCCTCGACCGGCTTCGACTCGGTCGAGCCGCGCTGCACGAGCCACACGGTCGCGAGGATGAACACGCTGAACTGCAGGAACTCCGACTGCCAGTTCTCGGCGACGTCGACGAGGAACCGCGAGGACCACACGAAGTCCCAGAAGCCGATCGGGGACTGGCCGTGCTGCGCGCGGAGCTCGTTCTCCGCCGCATGGCCGGCGAGGCTCTGACCGGTGATCGAGGCGAGGAACAGCCCGAGGAAGCAGAGCGTCAGCCCGTTGTCGCGGAGGAGCGCGCGCACGGCTCACCGGCCCAGGAACGGCACCACGAGCATGACCACGAGACCGAGCGCGATGACGCCGAGCATGATCCAGAACATCGCGATCATGCGGGCGCCTCATGCGCGGCGGCCGCCGGGCACGCGTCCGCGGCGTCCGCGCCCTCGGGGCCGCGTCCCGCGTCGAACCGCGCCTCGTACACCGCCGCCGCCTCGTCGAGCAGCGCGGCGCTCAGCCGGCCGAGCGGCACGACATCCGCGATGAGCGGCTCGCAATCCGGCCCGCGACCGGTCTCGCGGCCGCTGAGCACCCACGCGATCCGCTCGGGGTCCTCGCGCTGGAGGTCGCGATACTGGCAGATCTGCCGGGCGAGCCAGTCGCGCAGCGGGCGCGTCCACCAGGCCTCGGGGTGGAGCGGGTTGACGGAGAGGCCGGGGAGCGGGAGGCCGCTCTCGTAGTCCGTGCTCTGCTCGGCCGCATCCGGTCCGGGACCCGCGCTGTAGCGGACGTAGCAGGGGCCTCGCTCGAGGACCAGCGCCGCAAGCCCGTCGAGATCCTCGATCGACGGGAGCCCCGCAGGAGAGGGGGACTCGGGCGCCGGCATCCGTGCCACCTTCGGATGCCGGCGCCCGAGTCGTTCGCGCGACGAGGAGCGGGGAACTGCTCGTGCGCGATGCCGGGAATCTGAGGGGGTGACTCCCGGAAGCTCGTCCACTGCTACGACGCTACGGACGTGCTGCGGGGGCGTCAGGGGGCTTGACTCGGGGCGCCGCCGTCGGCTAAACGCGCGCCCCTCGACCCCCTCCTGGATCACTGAGCGAGCTATAGGCGAGTCGAAGGGCCCGGACGGTTGTCAACCCCCTCCGCCCGCTCGGCAGCGGCGCGCAGGCTCGAGGCATCGAACGAGGAGGCATCATGAACCAGCAGCACGACCCCCATCACTCGCAGACCGAGGGCGACCCGTCGCCGATCGTCGCCCCGACGCCGCAGGCCGCGGACGCGAGCGGGACGCCCGAGTGGCATGACCCGAGCCGGAACCCGAGCCACGGCGGCGACGGGACGGGCGAGGACTGGACGCAGCGGCCGAGCTCCGGGCAGCACCGCCAGGAGGACCCGCCGGAAGGCCCGGACACCCCGGACGAGACGCCCGGCGAGGTGCCTGAGGTCGTCCCGGGCGAGGACCCGGGGACCCGGCCGCTCACCTCCCCGATGGAGACCGGGCAGTGGGAGGACCCGGAGCCGTGACTACGGCTTGACCGTGTCGGTGCCGAGATCGACGACGGGGCGGTCGGGGGCGTCTTTCGCGGGGCCGATGCCGAACTGCGTCTGCTCCGGGGGCCGGTGATGGTGCAGATCCCAAGCCGGCGCCTCGGAGCGGATCCGCGGGATCGAGGTGAAGTTGTGCCGCGGCGGCGGGCAGCTCGTCGCCCACTCGAGCGAGCGCGAGGTGCCCCACGGATCGTCCACCGTCACCTGGAGCCCGCGGCGCCAGGTGATCCACACGTTGTAGAGGAACGGCAGCACGGAGATCGCGAGGACCGCGGCGCCGAGCGAGGACAGCGTGTTCATCCAGCCGAGGCCGTCCTCGGCCAGATAGGTGCGGTAACGACGCGGCATGCCCGCGACGCCGAGCCAGTGCTGGACGAGGAACGTCATGTGGAAGCCGATGAACGTCAGCCAGAAGTGCACCTTCCCGAGGCGCTCGTTGAGCATCCGGCCCGTGAGCTTCGGCCACCAGAAGTAGAAGC
>JAGIAU010000132.1:4255-6040 GCA_017744755.1 Microbacteriaceae bacterium | reverse complement strand
CGGTAACGCGGCGCCTCATCGAGCGCGTCGCGTCGCACCCAATCCTGAGCCGCGACGCCGACCCGCGGCTCGACGAGCTCACCGCGCGCGAGCGGGCCGTGCTCGCCGTCCTCGCGGAGACGCCGAGCACGGCGGTGATCGCGGAGCGCCTCGTCGTGTCGACGAACACCGTCAAGACCCAGCTCCGCTCCGTCTACCGCAAGCTCGACGCGAACACCCGTGAGCAGGCCCTCACCCGTGCGATGGCGCTGCATCTGCTGAACCCCGCCTCCGCGCTCCGTGCACCGGAGGCCGGTCACGGGCAGGATTGATCCGTGCCCCTTCGTCCAGCGCCGGGCGGCGCCGCCCATCTTGCCGACCACGTCATCGCCATCGACCAGGGGACGACGTCGACCCGCGCGATCGTCTTCGACCGTCACGGCTCCCCCGTCGCCTCGGGCCAGCTCGAGCACCGGCAGATCTTCCCGCAGGCCGGCTGGGTGGAGCACGACGCGATGGAGATCCTGCAGAACACGCGGGAGTGCGTCGCGACGGCGCTCGCCCGCGCGGGCCTCGGGGCCGCGCGGATCGCGGCGGTCGGCCTCACGAACCAGCGTGAGACGACGCTCGTGTGGGACCGCGCGACGGGCCGTCCCATCGCGAACGCCCTCGTCTGGCAGGACACCCGCACCCAGCACCTCGTGGATGCCGTCGCCGCCGGCGATCCGGAGCGCTTCCGCGCGCGGACGGGCCTGCCGCTCGCGAGCTACTTCTCCGCCTCGAAGATCCGCTGGCTCCTCGACGCCGTGCCGGGTGCGCAGGAGCGGGCGGAGCGCGGCGAGCTCGCCTTCGGCACGATCGACTCGTGGCTGCTCTGGCACCTCACCGGCGGCGCCTCCCCCGCGACGCCGGGCGTGCACGCGACGGACGTCACGAACGCGAGCCGGACGCTCCTCATGGACCTGGGGACGCTGGACTGGTCGGCCGAGCTCCTGGAGGCCTGGCGCGTGCCGCGCGCGCTGCTCCCGGAGATCCGCTCCTCCTCGGAGGTGTACGGGACGATCGAGGAGGGCCCGCTGCGGGGCGTTCCCATCGCCGGCATCCTCGGCGACCAGCAGGCGGCGACGTTCGGCCAGGCCGCCTTCTCCATTGGCGAGTCGAAGATGACGTACGGGACGGGCGGGTTCCTCATCGTCAACACGGGCGAGGACCCCGTGTTCTCCTCGGCCGGGCTCGTGACGACGGTCGCGTACCGGCTCGGCGACGCGCCCGCCAGCTACGCCCTGGAGGGCTCCATCGCCGTCGCGGGCGCGCTCGTGCAATGGCTGCGGGACAACCTCGGGATCATCCGCGACTCGGCCGAGGTCGAGGCCCTCGCGACGAGCGTCGAGGACTCCGGGGACGTGTACTTCGTGCCGGCGTTCTCCGGCCTCTTCGCGCCGTACTGGCGTCCCGACGCGCGCGGCGCGATCGTGGGGCTCACGCGCTACTCGACGAAGGCGCACATCGCGCGGGCGGCCCTCGAGTCGACGGCGTTCCAGACCCTCGACGTCGTGCGCTCGCTCGACGAGGACATGGACGAGCCGCGGGAGCTGCGCGTGGACGGCGGCATGTCGGTGAACGATCGCCTCATGCAGTTCCAGGCGGACATCCTCGGCATCCCGGTCGTCCGGCCCGCGGTCGTCGAGACGACGGCGCTCGGCGCCGCCTACGCCGCCGGCCTCGCCGTCGGCCTGACCGGCACCACCGCCGCGCCCGCCGCGGCCGCCGGCCGGACCACCGTCACCAACGACCGCGGCACCGCCG
>JAGIAU010000132.1:0-4245 GCA_017744755.1 Microbacteriaceae bacterium | reverse complement strand
GGTCCGGCCTCGACGAGCTCCGCGCGAACTGGCGCGAGGGCAGGCGCTTCGAGCCCGGCATGCCGGCGGCCGAGCGCCTCGCCCGCAGCGCGCGCTGGCGCAAGGCCGTCGGCAAGTCCCTCGACTGGGTGGACTGAGCCGCTACGGCCGCACGGCCGTCGTCATCCGCTCCTTGCCGCGGGGGTCGACATGCGTGCGCACGTCCGCCCAGCCATCGGCCTCGAGCAGCGCCCGGACCTGCGGCCCCATGGAGATGCCGTGCTCGGTGATGAACGTCCCGCCCGGCTTCAGCCAGCGCAGCGCGGTCCGCGAGAGGCCGCGCATGACGTCCAGCCCGTCCGCGCCGCCGCCGTAGAGCCGTGCGCCCTTCTCGAAGAGCGCGACCTCCGGCGTCGGCGAGACGCGGCCGTCCGGCACCCAGGGCGGGTTGCCCGCGACGATGTCGACTCGGCCGTCGAGCTCCGGCAGGGCGCCGACCATGTCACCGAGGATCGCGTGCGAGCGGCCGGGGGCGAGCTCCCGGAAGTTCCGCTCCATCCACTCATGCGCGCTCGCCTCGATCTCGATGCCGTAGACGGTCGAGCCGGGCACCTCGTCGGCGATCGAGAGGGCGATCGCGCCCGCGCCGGCGCCCACGTCGACCGCGACGGCGTCCTCGACGCCGGCCGCCCGGAGCGCCTGCACCGCGAGCTCCGTCACGTACTCCGTCTCACGTCGCGGGATGAACACCCCCGGCCCGACCTTCAGCACGATGCCGCGGAACAGCGAGATGCCGGTGAGGTACTGCAGCGGCTCGCGCTGCTTGCGCCTGGCGGTGAAGTCGAGCACCGTCGCGAGCTGCTCGCCGTCGAGCTCCCGGCCCGTCGCCGCCCCGTCCTGCACCTCGGCCCTGGTCAGGCCGAGGACGTGACCGACGATGATCTCGGCATCGCCCCGAGCTGTCGGAATCCCCTCCCCTTCGAGTTCGCCCACGACCCACTCGATGGTCTGCTCGGCCTTGCGGCTCGGCAGGATGTGATGCAGCTCCGACGTCTCAAAGGTCACGCACGCTCCCGTCTCCGACCCGCTCGAGTCCACTGTGACCCCTGTTCGGGGGGTGCGCAAGCAACGTTGACCGGGGTCAACGTCCGAACGAGCGTTCGGATCGAACGCGTCGCGCGTTCCTGCCGGAGGCCTGGACGCGCTCAGCCGCGCCGGGTCGCCGCGGCCCACGCCGCGAGCTTCTCCGCCGCGAGGCCGGAGTCGAGGACGCCCTCGGCGCGACGCAGCTGCTCGACGAGCCGTTCGCGCAGCGGCACGAACCGGTCCTCCGGGTGCCGCCAGAGATCGTAGGCCGCGAGCCCGGCCGCGGCGTTCAGCACGATGATGTCGCGCGCCGGACCGCGTTCTCCGGCGAGGACGGCCCGGATCGTCGCGGCGTTCTCCGCAGGGTCGCCGCCGACGACGTCCTCGGGCGCGGCGCGCGGGATGCCGAGCTCCGCAGGGTCGAGATCGTGCTCCTGCACCGAGCCGGCGGCCACCTCCCAGACATGCGAGTGGCCCGTCGTCGTGAGCTTGTCGATGCCGTCGTCGCCGCGGTAGACGAGCGCGGTCGCGCCGCGCGTCTGGAAGACGCCGACGATGAGCGGCACCCGCGCCAGATCGGCGACGCCGACCGCGTTCGCCTCGGGCCGTGCGGGGTTGCAGAGCGGGCCGAGGACGTTGAAGAGGGTGGAGATGCCGATCTCCCGGCGCACGGGGCCTGCGTGGCGGAATCCGGGGTGCATCACGGCCGCGTTCGCGTACGTCACGCCGACCTCGCCGAGGATCTCGGCGGTGCGCGCGGGTGTCACGCCGACGTCGACGCCGAGCTCCGTGAGCACGTCCGAGGCGCCCGACCTCGACGAGGCGGCGCGGTTGCCGTGCTTGACGACCGGGATGCCGGCCGCCGCCGCGATGACCGCGGCCGCCGAGGAGATGTTGAGGACGCCGAGGGGGTCGCCGCCGGTCCCGACGATGTCGAGGACCTCCGACGGGACGTCCAGCGACGCCGCGTGCGCGAGCGCCGCGTCGCGGAATCCGACGACCTCGTCGACCGTCTCGCCCTTGATCCGCAGGGCGATCAGGAGCGCGCCGAGCTGTGCCGGCGTCGCCTCTCCGGTCATGACCTGCCCCATCGCCCACTCCGCCTCGGCGATGGACAGATGTCGTCCGGCGGCGAGGGCGCCGAGGAGCGAAGGCCAGGTGGCGGCGCTTGTCATACGCCGAATCTAGCGAAGCGCGCCCGGGCGCGCGGGACGCGTGCCCGCGGAAACGTCGGGACGGCCGGGCGAGTTGCAAGCGGGCCGCGATGAGTCGGCCATAATGGTCGGGTGAGCACTGCAGCGCTGACGCGTCCAACCGTCAATCGACCGAATGTGGTGCAGGTCGGCACCATCGTGTGGCTCGGCAGCGAGGTCATGTTCTTCGCCGGCATCTTCGCGGTGTACTTCACGCTGAAGGGCGCGGCGCCCGAGCTCTGGGCGGCCGAGAGCGCGAAGCTCACGGTCCCGTTCTCGGCCGTGAACACGGTCATCCTCGTGATCTCGTCCTTCTGGGCGCAGTTCGGCGTGTTCGCCGCGGAGCGCCTCCAGCCGCGCCGCACCGGCGGTATCTGGAACTTCCGCCAGTGGGGCGCGATCGAGTGGTTCTATCTGACCTTCGCCTTCGGCGCGATCTTCATCGTCGGGCAGGTCCTCGAGTACGCGATGCTCACCCAGGAGTGGCTGACCATCAACTCGAGCCCCTACGGCACGATCTTCTACTTCTCGACCGGCCTGCACGGCCTCCACGTGACCGCCGGTCTCGTCGCGTTCCTCTTCGTGATCGGCCGCATGTACTCGGTCAAGCGCTTCACGCACCGCGAGGCCACGAGCGCGATCGCCATCTCCTACTACTGGCACTTCGTCGATGTCGTCTGGATCGGCCTTTTCGGTGTCATCTACCTGCTGAAGTGACCTGGACGAACGAAACCGAGTGGAACACGAAGTGACGAACCAGTCTGAGACGCCGAAGCCGCGCAAGCGCGGTCGCCGGCACCCCCTCGCGTGGGCGGCGCTCGTCGCCGGAGGCCTCATGGGCACGGGCGGCGCCTACGCCCTCGCGACCCTGCCCGCCGGCGCGGAGACCCCGGCCGCCGTCGAGGCCCAGCTCGCCCAGGGCGAGGCGCTCTTCCAGGCGAACTGCGCGACCTGCCACGGCCTCGACCTCGAGGGCACCGAGGACGGTCCGACGCTCATCGGCGTCGGCGCCGCGGCCGTCGACTTCCAGGTCGGCACCGGCCGCATGCCGATGGCGCAGACCGGCCCGCAGGCCCAGGTCAAGCCCGTCCAGTTCACGCAGGAGCAGATCACGGCGCTCGCCGCCTATGTCGCCTCCGTCTCCCCCGGCCCCGGCATCCCGGACGAGGAGCTGCTGCAGAGCGGCCGCGACCTCGCCGAGGGCGGCGAGCTCTTCCGCATCAACTGCGCGATGTGCCACAACGTCGCCGGCGCGGGCGGCGCGCTCACGCAGGGCAAGTACGCTCCGCCGCTCACCGGCGTCAGCCGCGCCCACATCTACGAGGCGATGGTCACCGGCCCGCAGAACATGCCGGTCTTCAACGACGCGAACATCGAGCCGGAGCAGAAGGCGAACATCATCGCGTACCTGAAGTTCATCGAGCAGGCCCCCTCGGTCGGCGGCGCGAACCTCGGCTCGCTCGGCCCGGTCTCCGAGGGCCTCTTCGTCTGGATCGGCGCCCTCGGCCTCATCGTCGGCATCACCATCTGGCTCACGGCGAAGTCGAACTGAGGGGGGACGGCATGACGAACCAGCACGAGATCACCGCGCACGGCGACGCCCCGGAGCCCTCCTCCGGCATCGCGGTCATCCCCCCGGCGGACGCCGTGGTCAACCCCGGCTTCCCGCCGGAGCGCCCGCGCGTCACCGACCTCGACCCGAAGGCCGAGAAGGCGCAGGAGCGCCGCATCGTCGCGCTCTTCTTCCTCTCGATCATCGGCTCGATCGCCGCGATCGTCCTCTACATCGTGTTCCCGATCATCCCGGGCGACCTTGAGTCGGTGCGGAACAACACGATGTTCGTCGGCGTCGCGATCGCCCTCGCGCTGCTCGCCATCGGCGTCGGCGTCGTCCACTGGTCGAAGGCCCTCATGCACGGGCACGACCTGGTGGAGGAGCGTCACGCGACGCGCGGCTCCGAGCCGACGCGGGAGCGCGCCGCCGAGA
>JAGIAU010000131.1 GCA_017744755.1 Microbacteriaceae bacterium | reverse complement strand
GGCCTGGAGCGAGCACCGGGCGCCGAAGGCCGTCACGCCGCCGGCGGTCCCCGCCTCGGCAGCCGCGTCGTCCGCGCCGATCGCGGTCGCAGCCCCGGGCGTTCTGCCGCCCGCGCAGCCGCAGCAGCCCCGGCCGCCCGGGAAGCGCAGCCTCTGGCTCCTCGTCGGCGCGCCCGTCGCCGCGCTCGTCGTCGCCGGCGCCGCGATCGGCATCCCGCTCGCGATGAACGGCGCGAACACGCCGCCCGGCCCGGTCCAGACCTCCGACCCGCCCACGCCGCCCGTGACGACCGGCGCGACGGTGCCCTGCTGGGACGACACCCGCGCCCAGGCGGGCGAATGCCCGACGGCGACCGGCGAGGCGGGGCTCCGCGCGGCGTTCGCGCTCGAGGAGTCCGACGGGGCCACCTGCACCGAGGACGCCGAGACGGTCACGTGGACATGCACGCTGCCGGAGGCGCCGGGCACGATCTACCTCCTGAGCGAGTTCGAGTCGCCCGCGGCCACGCAGGAGGCGGTGCGCGACTACGCGGAGAAGACGTTCCCCGACGCGACGGAGGGCACGTTCTCCGTCGACGGCGGCGGGGACATCGGCATCTACTTCGACGGCAGCGGCGGCGACACGGGCGGCATCTACACGGCGTACATGTACGACGCGCTGCCCCTGACCGTCGAGGTGTTCACGGAGGGCACCGACGAGGCGGCGATGACGGCGCACACCGCCGCCGAGGAGCTGCTGCACTTCTGGACGCTCGAGCAGCTCGCCTCGCAGTGGGGGCTGTGAGGGGGCTTCGCCGTCCCTCGCTTCCTGCTCGTTCTCGCTCCCCGCTCCCCGCTCCCTGCTCCTCGCTCTCCGGCGCCCCCGCTTCCCCGCTTCCCCGCGCAGGATCGTCCGGAAGACCGAACGGCCCTACCGGATTCGCCTCAAGTTTCAAGTGAGACTTGCAGATCAGGAGCGGATTCCAGCGGGGTCGATGTCGGTGGTCGCCGCTTGGATCGAGGCATGACCCGCACCACCGCCTTCCTCCCGGAGAACGCCCTCGCGGAGCTCCCGGGCGCGCACGTCGACGCAGCGGCGGGGCGAGCCGGGACGGACGACCCCGCGCTCGAGGGCGGCGCGAGCCTCGACTACAGCCGTGCGCTGGATCGAGCGGCTGCGACCCGGCGCGAGATCGACGCACTGGAGGCGCGGCACGCACGCGAAGTCGCCGCAGTGCTGGCCGCAGCGGGTCGAGTGGAGATCGTGGCGGGGACGACGTCGCCGAGCCGGCGCTTCGAGTTCGTGCAGCGCTCGGTGCGCGCCGACCTCGCCCTCGCGGAGCGCGTGTCCGAGCGCGTCGCCGGCCGGACGGCCGACCTCGCCACGACGCTGACGACGCACCTCGAGCGCACGCTCGACGCCGTGGAGTCCGGCATGATCCCCTGGCGAGCCGCCGTGCTCGTGGCCGCGGCCGCCGAGCCGTTGCTGGCCGATCTGCGCGCGGGCGGACCGGACCGGATCGGGGAGTTCGAGGCGGCGGCGCTGACGGTCGCGGTCCGTGTCGCCCCGGCGCGCCTCCGCGGCCGGCTGAGCGCCCTCGTCGACCGCCTCCGCACCGTCCCGCCGGAATGCCGGCACCGCACCGCCGCCGAGGAGCGGCACCTGCATGTCGAGGACGTCGCCGACGGCATGTCGTGGCTGCACGCCTACCTGCCCTCGGTCGAGGCGCACGCGATCACGCACCGGTTGACGGACATGGCGCGTCGTGCCCGCGACCTGGACGCCGAGGAGGGCATCACCGATGCGCGCACGCTGGAGCAGCGGCGCACGGATCTGCTGGTCGACTTCCTGACCGGCGATCACATCCGCACCGGCGACCACGAGCACCGCGTCGCGCTCGGCCGCGACTTCGGCCGCTTCGCGGGGATCCGTCCGACGGTCGTCGTCACGGTGCCGGTGCAGGATCTCCTCGACCTGCCGACGACGGCCGCCGGACTGGACCTCGCCGCCGAACCTCCCGGCTCCCGCGGCATCGAAGCCGGCTCCGCCTCCGGCCTAGGCTCCGGCTCAGGCTCGGGCCCAGACCCCGCTCCCGCTCCCGTCCCCGGCCCTGGTCCCGGCCTGCCGCCCGCACGCATCCCCGCCATGCTCGACGGCACGGTCCCGATCGACCCGGCGACCGCCCGCGCCCTGGCCGCGAACGCCCCGACCCTGCACCGCATGCTCGTCGACCCGCATACCGGGGTCGCGCTCGACCTCTCCCGCACCCGCTACCAGCCCTCGGCCGACCTCCGGCTCTGGCTGCGCCTGCGCGACGAGACCTGCCGGTTCCCCGGCTGCGCGCGCGAGGCGAAGGGCTGCGATGTCGACCACACGATCGACTGGCAGTACGGCGGACCGACCTCCGCCGCGAACCTCGCGCACCTCTGCCGCAGCCACCACACCCTGAAGCACCAGACCCGCTGGGCGATGACGCAGCACGCCGACGGCAGCATCACCTGGCGATCGCCGAGCGGCAGAACGCACACGACCGGGGCGCCCGGCCAGGCCGAGGGCGTCGGCTGAACCGCCCGCGGCGACTACGCGCGGAGGGCGTCGATCTTGAGCTGGATCGCCAGCTTCAGCTCGGCGGGAGCCTGCTCCTGGCACGCCTTGCGCACCTTCTCGGTCAGCGTCACGGCCACCAGGTGCTCCTGGCTGCAGTCGGCGCAGTTCGCGAGGTGCTCAGTGACCGCCTCGAAGTCGGCGTCCGACAGCTCGCGGTGGAGGTACTCCTCGAGCTCGGCCTTCGCCTTCTCGCAACCGCAGTCGGTCATCGGGTCACCCCCTCGGCGGGGCTCACGCCGATGCCGCGCTCGGCGGCGTAGTCGCGCAGCTTCTCGCGGAGCAGCTTGCGTCCGCGGTGCAGCCGGCTCATGACCGTGCCGACGGGCGTCTTCATGATGTCGGCGATCTCCTGGTAGGCGAAGCCCTCGACGTCGGCGAGGTACACCGCCATCCGGAAGTCCTCGGGCATCGCCGCGAGCGCGTCCTTGACGTCCGAGTCCGGCAGGTGGTCGATCGCCTCGGCCTCCGCGGACCGGCTGGTCGTCGCCGTCGCCGAGGTCGCGTCGCCGAGCTGCCACTCCTCGAGCTCGTCGATCGACGCCTGATACGGGTCGCGCTGACGCTTGCGGTACTGGTTGATGTACGTGTTCGTCTGGATGCGGTACAGCCAGGCCTTCAGGTTCGTGCCCTGCTCGAAGGATTTGAAGGCCTGGAACGCCTTGACGAAGGTCTCCTGCACGAGGTCCGCGGCGTCGGCCGGGTTCCGCGTCATCCGCATCGCGGCCGCGTAGAGCTGATCCATGAACGGGAGGGCCTGCTCCTCGAACTGGCGCTTGAGTTCGCTCTGGTCGGCGCGCTGCTCTGACATCGCGGGCCAGTCTAGGGGCGCGCGCTGTCCGATCGGCGGGGCGAGGAGCGTGGTCATCACTACCCTTGAACCGATGGCCGAGCAGACCTATTCCGCACCCACCGCCCGCGGTCCCCTCGACGCGCGCCTGCGCCTGCCCGGCAGCAAGTCCCTCACGAACCGCGAGCTCGTCCTCGCCGCGCTCGCCGACGGGCCCTCCGTGCTGCGCGCGCCGCTGCACGCCCGCGACACCGAGCTCATGGCGCAGGCGCTCCGCGACCTCGGCATCGAGGTGAACGAAAGCGATCCGGACCACGACGACCAGTACGGCCCGAACTGGATCGTCTGGCCTCGCGAGGAGGGATTCGGCACCTCGGTGCCGGACGGCGCCCCCGTCCACATCGACACCGGCCTCGCCGGCACCGTCATGCGCTTCGTCCCGCCGCTCGCCGCGTTGCGGCTCGGCCCGACGACCTTCGACGGCGACGCGCACGCCCGCAAGCGCCCCATGTCGACGATGACGAACGCCCTCCGCGCGCTCGGCATCCGCGTCGACGGCGACGCCCTGCCCTTCACAGTGCACGGCACGGGCTCGGTCCGCGGCGGCGAGCTGACGATCGATGCGAGCGCGTCCTCCCAGTTCGTCTCCGGGTTGCTGCTCGCCGCGGCGCGCTTCGAGGAGGGCCTCGTGCTGCGCCATGAGGGCGAGCGCCTGCCGAGCCTCCCCCACATCGAGATGACGATCGCCTGCCTCGCGGCGCACGGCGTGACGGTGATGAGCCCCGACGAGGGCGTCTGGATCGTGCCGCCGCAGCCGATCCGTTCGACCGATCCGATCATCGAGCCCGACCTCTCGAACGCCGCGCCGTTCCTCGCCGCCGCGCTCGTCGCGGGCGGGCGGGTCACGATCGAGGGCTGGCCCCGGGCGACGACGCAGGTCGGGGCGCACCTCGCGCATCTCCTCCCCGCCTTCGGCGCGACCGCGACGCTGGCGATCGAGGACGGGCAGCACGCGCTCACGGTCGACGGCGGCGACGGCGTCCTCGGCGGCCGGGTGCTCGACGCGGTCGACCTCGACCTGTCCGAGGCGGGCGAGCTGTCGCCGACGCTCGTCGCGCTGAGCGCGTTCTCCGCCGGACCGTCCCGCTTCACCGGGATCGGCCACCTGCGCGGCCACGAGACGGACCGCCTCGCCGCCCTCGTCCAGGATCTGCGCGCCGTCGGTGCGGGCGCGGAGGAGCTCGAGGACGGCGTCGTCGTGACGCCGGCGCCGCTGCACGGCGGAGCATGGGGCGCGTTCGCCGATCACCGGATGGCGACGAGCGGCGCGCTCGTGGGCCTCGCGGTCCCCGGCGTCGAGATCGACGACATCGGCTCGACGAGCAAGACCCTCCCCGAGTTCGTCGAGCTGTGGACGAGGATGCTCGCGTGACCCATCGGCGAGTGCTGGTTCCGTGAGTGTGCACCTGGGGCCGCTCGGCGACGCCTGCGAGGGCGCGAAGTGCACACTCGTGAGACGGGCGGGCGCTTGAGCGACGCCTTCGACGACTACGAGGACTGGGACGAGTCCTCGGTGCGGATCCGCGCCAACCCGCGCGGCTCGCGCCCCCGCTCGAAGGTCCGCCCGAGTCACGAGGACGCGGCCCCGGGGCTCGTCATCGGCGTCGACCGTGGGCGCTACCGGGTCCACCTGCCCGGCGCCGCCGCCCCGATCACCGCCACGGCCGCCCGCGAGCTCGGCCGCGGCGCGGTCGTCGTCGGCGACCACGTGCGGCTCGTCGGGGACACCTCCGGCGCGGAGGGCTCGCTCGCCCGCATCGTCCGGGTCGAGCCGCGCACGACGCTGCTGCGCCGCAGCGCCGACGACGCCCCGACGGGCGAGCGCGACGAGCGCGTCATCGTCGCGAACGCCGACCGCATGCTCATCGTCGTCGCCGCGGCCGACCCGGAGCCGCGCGCGGGCCTCGTCGACCGCATCCTCGTCGCCGCGGTCGACACCGGGATCGAGCCGATCCTCGTCGTCACGAAGACCGACGTCGCCGATGCGAGCGCGTTCATCCGCCAGTTCGACTGGATCCGCGTCGTCCGCAGCAGCCTCGACGAGCCGCCGATCGACGAGCTCCGCGAGCTCGTCGACGGCCACTTCGTCGTCGCGGTCGGCCACTCCGGCGTCGGCAAGTCGACCCTCGTGAACGCGCTCGTCCCCGAGGCGGCCCGCGCGACCGGCGACGTCAACGCGGTCACGGGCCGCGGGCGCCACACCTCCTCGTCCTCGTCCGCGTATCCCGTCGGCGACGGCTGGATCGTCGACACGCCGGGCGTCCGCTCGTTCGGGCTCGGGCTGGTGGACCCGGAGCACGTGCTCGGCGCGTTCGCCGACCTCGCCGCGATCGCCGACGACCCGGAGGCCGGCTGCCCGCGGGGGTGCACGCACCTGCCCGACGCGCCCGACTGCGCGATCGTCGAGGCCGTCGCGGAGGGCCGCCTCGGGCCGGACGGGCCCTCGCGCCTCGAGTCGCTGCAGCGGCTCCTCGTGCAGCTGTCCCGCTGAATCCTTCCCCTGCCCGCCGCGAGGTGCGAGCATGCCTGCTTGTCGGGAACTTCTCGCTGCGCCATCGCATCGAACCGGTGACCGAATCCCGAAGGAGGGAACCGAGATGAGCGACGAAGCATCCACCGAGGCACTGCCTGCTGAGGCGGCGGAGCCGACCGAGGCGCTGGCCGAAGCGATCCGGCAAAGGG
>JAGIAU010000130.1 GCA_017744755.1 Microbacteriaceae bacterium | reverse complement strand
GTCGTCTACCAGGGCACGCTCGAGGGGCTCCGCGCCTCCGGCACCCTGACCGGCCGGCATCTGGACGACAGGACGCGCCTCAAGGAGACGGTGCGAACGCGCACGGGCGCGCTCGAGATCCGCGGCGCCTCCTCGCACAACCTGCGCGGCGTCGACGTCGACATCCCGCTCGGCGTCCTCGTCGTCGTCACCGGCGTCGCGGGCTCCGGGAAGAGCTCGCTCATCCATGGCTCCGTCGCGCCGCTGGACGGCGTCGTGGCGATCGACCAGGGTGCCATCAAGGGCTCGCGGCGCAGCAGTCCGGCGACCTACTCGGGGCTGCTCGACCCGATCCGGGCGGCGTTCGCGAAGGCGAACGGCGTGAAGCCGGCGTTCTTCAGCGCGAACTCCGAGGGCGCCTGCCCCGTCTGCAACGGCGCCGGCTTCATCACGACGGATCTCGGCCCGATGGCGAGCGTCGAGACGGGGTGCGAGGAGTGCGAGGGCCGCGGCTTCCGCGCCTCGGTGCTCGAGTACCGGCTGGGGGAGCGGAACATCGCCGAGGTGCTCGCCATGTCGGTCGACGAGGCGCTGGAGCACTTCACCGCCGCAGACTCGAAGGTGCCGGCCGCCGCGACGATCCTGGGCCGCCTCGCCGACGTCGGTCTCGGCTACCTCCGCATCGGCCAGCCGCTCACGACGCTCTCCGGCGGCGAGCGGCAGCGGCTCAAGCTCGCCTCCCATCTCGGCGAGTCCGGCGGGATCTACGTCCTCGACGAGCCGACGACGGGCCTGCACCTCGCCGACGTCGAGCAGCTCCTCGGCCTGCTCGACCGGCTCGTCGACTCGGGCAAGTCGGTCCTCGTCATCGAGCACCACCAGGCCGTCATGGCGCACGCCGACTGGATCGTCGACCTCGGACCGGGCGCCGGCCACGACGGCGGCCTCGTCGTCTTCGAGGGCACGCCCGCCGAGCTCGTCGCCGCCCGCTCGACCCTGACGGGCGAGCATCTCGCCCGCTACGTCGGGGCGCAGCGCGCATCCCTCTCGCCGAGCGCCGACCACCCGGACCGGGTCAGGGAGCCCGCGGCGCATGCACCCTAACCCTCAACCAGAGGATGAAGCGGGCCCGGCGGGAGCGCGCGTGTACGGCGGGGGACATGCCGGAGCCGGGCTTAGCATCGCGGCATGAACGCGACACCGGACCGGGCCAACCCGCACGCCGCGCCCGGCGCGCCGGCAGCCCCGGAGCGCCTCGGCCAGATCGACGGCGGCGCCGCGCCGCGCAAGGCCGGCGTCGAATACGGCGCGACCGGCCGGCCGCTCCGCGTGTTCCCCGCCCCGGCGCCGCTGCGTCAGCACGGCCCCGCCCGCATCATCGCGATGTGCAACCAGAAGGGCGGCGTCGGCAAGACGACGACGACCATCAACCTCGGCGCCTCCCTCGCCGCCGACGGCCGCCGCGTGCTCGCCGTCGACTTCGACCCGCAGGGCGCACTGACGGCCGGCCTCGCGATCCCCTCGCACGACGCCGTCACGGTGTACGACCTGCTCGTCGGCAACGAGCGGGACATCCGCAAGGCCATCAAGCCGAGCTCCGTCCCCGGTCTCGACGTCATCCCCGCGAACATCGACCTGTCCGCCGCCGAGGTCCAGCTCGTCGGCGAGGTCGCCCGCGAGTCGATCCTGGCCCGCGTGCTCCGCGCCGTCACCGACGAGTACGACGTCGTCCTCATCGACTGCCAGCCCTCGCTCGGCCTCCTCACGGTGAACGCGCTCACCGCCGCGCATGGCGTCCTCATCCCCATGGAGTGCGAGTTCTTCGCCCTCCGCGGCGTCGCCCTCCTCATCGAGACCATCGAGAAGGTGCACGACCGGCTCAACCCGGCGCTCCAGCTCGACGGCATCCTCGCGACCATGTACGACCCGCGCACGCTGCACTCGCGCGAGGTCATGGAGCGGCTCGTCGAGACCTTCGGCGACGACGTGCTCGAGACGGTCATCCACCGCACCGTGAAGTTCCCCGACGCCTCCGTCGCGGGCGTGCCGGTGAGCGTGTACGCGCCGGACCACGCCGCATCGCAGGCCTACGAGCAGGTCGGCCGCGAGCTCATCGCCCGGCAGGCGATCGCCTAGCCCCATGGCCCGCCCCTAGGCTGGAGGGATGGTGCGCACTGCCGGGACGGCGGAGCAGGACGCCCTCCACGAGGCGGCTGCGGAACGCCCCTCCGGCGACGGCGCGTTCTCCATCACCCTCGAGAACTTCGACGGCCCGTTCGACCTGCTGCTGCGCCTCATCGCGAAGCACGAGCTCGACATCACCGAGGTGGCCCTGAGCGCCGTCACCGACGAGTTCATCCGCTACGTGCGCGCGCTCGACGGCGCCGAGCAACTCGACCGGGCGAGCGAGTTCCTCGTCGTCGCCGCGACGCTGCTCGACATGAAGATCGTCGGCCTGCTGCCGCAGGGCGAGCTCGTCGACGCGGAGGATGTCGCGGCCCTCGAGGCGCGCGACCTGCTCTTCGCACGGCTCCTGCAGTACCGGGCGTTCAAGCTCGCCTCGCAGTGGTTCGGGACGCGGTTCGACCAGGAGACCGGGCGGCACTGGCGCAGCGTGCGCCTCGAGGACCGGTTCCGCCGGCAGACGCCCGACCTCGTCTGGACGACGTCGCCCGAGGACTTCGCCGCCCTCGCGGCGCTCGCGTTCGCGCCGAAGGCGATCCCGGTCGTCGGCCTCGAGCACCTGCACGCCCCGCTCGTCTCGATCCGGGAGCAGGCGGCCGAGGTCGCCGCGCTGCTGCGCCGCGGCGAGCCGCTGACCTTCCGTCAGCTCATCGCCGGCGTCGAGCAGAAGGGCGTCATCGTCGCCCGCTTCCTCGCGGTGCTGGAGCTGTACCGCGGCGCCGCCGTCTCGTTCGAGCAGCTCGAGCCGCTCGGCGAACTCACGGTGCGCTGGACGGCCGAGCACTGGTCGGACGACGCCCTCGCCAACCTCGGAGCCGACTATGACAACTGAGCCGATCGCCCCGATCGACCTCGAGCGCCGCGTCGAGGCGGTCCTCATGGTCGCCGACGAGCCGCAGTCGCTCGTGACGCTCGCGACCGCCCTCGGCGCGCCGGTGCCCGCGGTGCGCCAGTCCGTCGAGCGCCTCGTCGCCGACTACGACGGCGAGGCGGGCGGGCCCCGCCGCGGCTTCGAGCTGCGCGAGGTCGGCGGCGGCTGGCGCATCTACGTCCGGCCGGAGCACGACGAGGTCGTCCGCGAGTTCGTGCTGACGCAGACCCCGACACGGCTCTCGCAGGCCGCGCTCGAGACGCTCGCCGTCGTCGCCTACAAGCAGCCGATCTCGCGGCCGCAGATCGCCGCGGTGCGTTCCGTCAACGTCGACTCGGTCGTCAAGACGCTCGTGGGCCGCGGGCTCATCCAGGAGGCGTTCACCGACCCGGAGACGGGCGCGATCCACTACGAGACGACCGATCTGCTGCTCGTGCAGCTCGGCATCAACTCCATCGAGGAGCTGCCGCGCGTGGCGCCGCTGCTCGAGGACGGCCGGGACGGGTTCGACGTCGATGCCTGAGTGGCTGCGCGAGCCGAACCCGGAGGGGGAGCGGCTGCAGAAGGTGCTCGCCGCCGCGGGCGTCGCGAGCCGCCGCGTCGTCGAGCAGTTCATCTCGGAGGGCCGCGTCACGGTCGACGGCCGCGTCGCCGAGCTCGGCCAGCGCGTGCTGCCGACCGCGCAGATCGAGGTCGACGGCATCCCGGTCCAGCTCGACGCGTCCAAGCGCTACGTCGTGCTGAACAAGCCGACCGGCGTCGTCAGCTCCATGTCCGACGACCGCGGGCGCCCCGACCTCGCCGCCTTCACGAGCGGCTACGAGGAGCGGCTCTACAACGTCGGCCGCCTCGACTACGACACGAGCGGCCTGCTGCTGCTGACGAACGACGGCGATCTCGCGCATGTCCTCGCGCATCCGTCGTTCGGCGTGGAGAAGACGTACGTCGCGAAGGTGCGGGGGAAGGTGACCCCGGCGACCGTCCAGCGGCTCCGCCAGGGCGTCGAGCTCGAGGACGGGCCGATCGCCGCGGATGCGGCGCGCGTCACCGGGCACAGCGGCGGCACCTCCATCGTGGAGCTCACGCTCCACTCCGGCCGCAACCGCATCGTGCGCCGCATGCTCGACGCCGTCGACCATCCGGTCCTCGAGCTCGTGCGGCGGCAGTTCGGCCCGCTGCGCCTCGGCAGCCTCGGCACGGGACGGACGCGCGACGTCACGCCCGTAGAATTGGGGGCCTTGCTCAAGCTGGGCAAGCAGGGCGCGGCGGACGCCGCAGGCACGCCGGGACGGCGGAACGCACCGGCAGGACGGGACGAGGCGGAATGACGGCGCGCACGCAGGGCCCCGTCCGCGTCGTCGGCGCGGGTCTCCTCGGGGCGAGCATCGGGCAGGCGCTCACGGCGCTCGGCGTCGACGTCGCCCTCGCGGACCACTCGAGGTCCGCGGTCTCGCTCGCGGCCGACTACGGCGCCGGCCGCGCGGAACGGCCCGACGACCGGCCCGCCCTCGTCGTCGTCGCCGTCCCGCCGGACGTGACCGCCGAGATCGTCGCCACGGAGCTCGCCTCGCACCCCGCCGCGATCGTCACCGACGTGGCGAGCGTCAAGTCCGGGATCCTCGCCGAGCTCTCAGCCGCCGGCGCGGACCTGTCCCGCTACGTCGGCTCGCACCCCATGGCCGGGCGCGAGCGCGGCGGCACCGTCTCCGCCCGTGCCGACCTGTTCATCGGCCGGCCGTGGGTCATCGCCGCGCCGGCCGCGGCGGGCATCGCCTGGCGCGCCGTCGAGGCGCTCGCGCTCGACCTGGGCGCCACCCCGGTCCGGATGGACGCCACGGCGCACGACCGCGCCGTCGCCCTCGTCAGCCACGTCCCGCAGCTCGTGTCGAGTCTGCTCGCCGCCCGTCTCACGGAGGCGCCCGACGAGGCCGTCGCCCTCGCCGGTCAGGGCCTGCGCGACACGACCCGCATCGCGGCGAGCGATCCCGCGTTGTGGGTGCAGATCCTCGGGGCGAACGCGCCGGCCGTCGTCGAGGTCCTCAGCGGCTACCGCACCGACCTCGATGCCGCCATCGCCGCGCTGCAAGACCCGTCGGCGCCGGGCGCGCGCCGTGCGGTCGCGGAGACGATCGCCGCCGGCGGCGCGGGCGTCGCCCGGATCCCCGGCAAGCACGGCACCTCGAAGCGCTTCGCCACGATCACGGTGCTCGTCGACGACCGCCCCGGCGAGCTCGCTCGGCTGCTCACCGAGATCGGCGACCTCGGGGTCAACATGGAGGACCTCCGTCTCGAGCACTCGCCCGGCGCCCAGGTCGGCATCGCCGAGATCGCCGTGCTCCCCGAGGCGGAGGCGCGGCTCATCGCCGACCTCGAGGCCGCCGGGTGGCGGATCGGGGCGTCGGAGTGAACCGTCCGACCCCGACCCGCGCGGCCGGCTCAGGCGACCGGGACGTCCGCGACCGGGGCGAATTGCCGCCGCGTGCCCTCGAGCGTGCCGGACGGCAGGAAGCGGGCCTGCGTGTTCCCGGTGAAGCGATCGCCGACGAGCTGCAGCGTCATCATGACGCGGGTCGGCAGGGGCTTGGACATGTCGAGCGTGATGACGACGACGTCGCCGGTCTGCACGACCTCGACGGGCGTGATCGCCATCCTGCTGCCGGTGATGTCGAGGCGGATCGTCCCGCCCGCCTCGGTGAACGTGAACGTCGACTCCGACGTGCCGACGATGGACTTCTGGACGACGGACCAGGCGCCGATGATGCTGGCCATGGAGAGGCTGCTCCTTCAGGATGTGCTGTGCTCGGGCGCGCCGGATCACGGCGCCTCGCCGAGGCTAGTCGAGCCGCGCGGCGACGACAGGGTCCTTCGACCCATCGCCCTCCGTCGTCGGCGGGCGCGTCAGGGCTGCGCGGGCGGCCAGGGCTGGACCGGCGGAGCCGGGGGCGCCGGTGGGAAGGCCGGGCTGGGCGCGCCGGGGGCCTCGGGCCGATCGAGGGGAGCGGCCGGGGCGGCGGGCTCGACGGGCGCGGCGGGCGGATCCGTGAACACGGGGGCCTGGGCGGCAGCGGGCGGAGCGGGGAAGGCG
>JAGIAU010000012.1 GCA_017744755.1 Microbacteriaceae bacterium | reverse complement strand
CCGCGCAGCTCCTGCACGGCATCCCGCACGTCCTGACGGCCCACAGCCTCGAGCCGCTGCGGCCTTGGAAGGCGGAGCAGCTCGGCGGCGGGTACCGGCTGTCCTCGTGGATCGAGCGAGAGGCCATCGAGTCGGCGGACGCCGTCATCGCGGTGAGCGACGGCATGCGGCGCGACATCCTGCGGTCCTATCCGGCGCTCGACGCCGCGCGCGTCCACACCATTCGCAACGGCATCGACCTGGAGAAGTGGCGGCCGCGCGAGTCGCCGGAGACGCTCGCCCGCCTCGGCATCGACCCGGCGCGGCCCTCCGTCGTCTTCGTCGGCCGCATCACCCGACAGAAGGGACTGCCCTACCTGCTGCAGGCCGCGCGCTCCCTCCCCGCCGAGGTGCAGCTCGTGCTCTGCGCCGGCGCGCCGGACACACCGGAGATCATGGCCGAGGTGCAGGCCGGCGTCGCCGCGCTCCAGGCGTCGCGGACCGGTGTCGTGTGGATCGAGGAGCACCTGCCCGTCGCGGAGCTGTCGGCCGTGCTGACCGCCGCGACCGCGTTCGTCTGCCCCTCCGTCTACGAGCCGCTCGGCATCGTGAACCTCGAGGCCATGGCCTGCGAGGCGGCGGTCGTCGGCACCGCGACCGGGGGCATCCCCGAGGTCGTCGAGGACGGCGTCACGGGCCGTCTCGTGCCGATCGAGCAGGCCGACGACGGGACGGGGACGCCGCTCGACCCGGAGCGCTTCGTCGCCGATCTCGCGGCCGCGCTCGCCGAGGTCGTCTCGGACCCCGCCCGCGCCCGCGAGATGGGCCGGGCCGGTCGGGCGCGCGCCGAGCGCGAGTTCTCCTGGACCGCGATCGCCGATGCGACGCGCGCCCTCTACGCGCAGCTCCTCTGAGACGGGCCCCGCGGGTCGAGCGCCACGGAGCGGCGCATCGAGACCTAGGCTGGAACGCGTCATGAAGAACGTGCTCGAGTACGAGGCAGCGACCGTCGTCCGCGACGGCCGCACCATCCTCGGCCCCATCGACTGGACCGTCGACCCCACGCAGCGCTGGGCCATCCTCGGGCCGAACGGCGCCGGCAAGACGACGCTGCTGCAGCTCGCCGCGACCCTCATCCACCCGACGAAGGGCAAGGTCAAGGTCCTCGGCGAACGCCTCGGCAAGACCGACGTCTTCGACCTGCGCCCCCGGGTCGGCTTCGCCTCGAGCGCCATGGCCCGGCTCATCCCGGACTCCGAGATCGTGCTCGACGCCGTCATGACCGCCGCCTACTCGGTCGCCGGCCGGTGGAACGAGGTCTACGAGGACGTCGACGAGCGCCGCGCCCGCCGCGTGCTCAAGGAGTGGAAGCTCGCCGATCTCGCCGAGCGGCGCTTCGGGACGCTGAGCGACGGCGAGCGCAAGCGCGTGCAGATCGCCCGCGCCGTCATGACCGACCCCGAGCTGCTGCTCCTCGACGAGCCGGCCGCCTCGCTCGACCTGGGCGCGCGCGAGGAGCTGCTCGAGCTCCTCGGCGGCTACGCCCCCTCGCCGAGCGCCCCCGCGATCATCATGGTCACGCACCACGTCGAGGAGATCCCGGCGGGATTCGGGCACGCCCTGCTGCTGCGCGACGGGCAGATCGTCGCCACCGGCGAGATCGGGCAGGTCATCACCTCGGAGCATCTGACCGGCGCGTTCGGTCGGAGGCTCCAGGTGAGCCGCATCGGCTCGCGCTTCTCGGCCTTCGCGGCGTGAGTCTGTTAGACTCGTCCGTCGGCCTCTGCTGCTACAGAGGCCCAGGACTTTTCAGGAGCACACCATGAAGACCGGTATCCACCCGGAGTACAGCGCCATCGTCTTCCGCGACCTCGCGTCCGGCAAGGCGTTCCTCACGCGCTCGACCAAGACGAGCGACAAGACGATCGAGTGGGAGGACGGCAACACGTACCCCGTCATCGACGTCGAGATCTCCTCGGAGTCGCACCCGTTCTACACGGGCAAGCAGCGCATCATGGACTCGGCCGGTCGCGTCGAGAAGTTCAACCAGCGCTTCGGCGGGAAGTTCGGCGCCAAGTAAGGCTTCCTGCTCCGCCCGCCTTCGCGGGTGCAGCGGCCGCGACGCGGCGTATCGAGACTTCGAGATCTCGATGCGTCGCGTTTCGCGTTCTCGGGACCGCTCCGCCCGGCGATCTCAGCTCAGCGCCATGCTGACGTCGCCGTCGACGCGCCCGCCGGGCCACGCCGGCCGGTCCGAGGTCCAGTCCGGATTCACCCGCTGACGCATGTAGCGGGCGAAGTCCGCCTGCTGCTCCGCCGCCCAGCCGATCTGCGCGCGATGCAGCTCCCAGACGTCGTCCGGCAGCTGCGCGCCGTAGCGCAGGCCGATGGCGTGCGCGATCTGCGCCGCCGCGATGGCGTCCGCCCCGGCGTCGTGCGCGTCGAGGAGCGGCACGCCGTAGGCCGCCGCGGTCAGGTCGAGGGTCCGCTTGCCCTTCCGGTACCGGTCGACCTGCTTGTCGAGGATGATCGGGTCGACGACCGGCTGGGGGAGGAGCGCCCCGAGCCGGTGCCGCTCGGCCTCATGCGCGAGCAGCGAGAGGTCGTACGGCGCGTTGTAGACCACGAGCCCGATCCCGGCGTCCAGGACGCCGCGCACGGCCTGCAGGATCGACGCCACGCCCTCGGCAGCGCTCATGCCGTCCTCGCGGGCGCGCTCCGTCGTGATGCCGTGCACTCGGGTCGCCTGCTCGGGGATCTCCACCCCGGGGTCGAGCAGCCAGTCCTGGCGCTTCACGACCTCGCCCTGCTGCAGCTCCACGAGGCAGGCGGAGACGATGCGCGTCGTGCGCACGTCGATCCCGGTCGTCTCCGTGTCGAACGCCACCAGCCGGTCGTACCAGGTCATGGGGCGAGCGTAGCCGCGACCTCGGACATCGGCGTCCCGATACGCCGCCGCGCCGCTACTCGGCCCGTGGGACGGCCTGCTCGAGCTTGAGCCAGTAGAAGCCGCGCGGCCCCAGCGTCACCTCGAGCACGCCGTCCTCGCGCACCGCCGGGAAGCGGCCGCCGCCGAACAGATCCGTCACGGACGCCCCTGCGTAGGCGGGCAGCGCGACGCGCGCGGAGACGGCCGTGTGCGCGAAGGAGAACACGCAGAGGACGTGCTCGGCCCGGTCGCCCGCGATGTCGCCCTCGGAGCCCCCGTACTCGCGGACGAAGGCGAGGACGGACTCGTGGTCGGACGCCGCGACCGCGAGCGAGCCGAGCGCGAGGACCGGGTGCGCGCGCCGCACATGCAGGGCGCCGCGCAGCCACCGCAGGAGCGAGCGGGACTGGGCGAGCTGCGCCTCCACGTTGACGTGCTGGTAGTGGTACACGAGCGACTGCACGACGGGCAGCACGAGCTTGCCGGGATCCGCGGAGCTGAAGCCGGCGTTCCGGTCCGGGTTCCACTGCATGGGCGTCCTGGACGCGTCCCGATCGGGGAGCCAGATGTTGTCGCCCATGCCGATCTCGTCGCCGTAGTAGAGGAAGGGCGCGCCGGCGAGCGACAGCAGCAGCGCGTGCGCGAGCTCGATCTCCTCGCGGTCGTTGTCGAGGAGCGGCGCGAGCCGGCGGCGGATGCCGACGTTCGCCCGCATCCGCGGGTCGTAGGCGTACCAGCCGTACATCGCGTGCCGGTACTCCTCGCTCACCATCTCGAGGGACAGCTCGTCGTGATTGCGCAGGAATGCGCCCCATGCGGCGCCGTCCGGCACCTCGGCGTGCGCCGTCTGCAGCACCTTGACGAGCTCGCCGGCGTGCTGCGATCGGAGGGCGTAGAACACCCGCGGCATGACGGGGAAGTCGAACGCCATGTGCGCCTCGGGCGCGTCGTCGGTCCCGAAATAGGTCGCGACCTCCTCCGGCCAGGCGTTCGCCTCGGCGAGCAGCATGCGGCCCGGGAACTCCGCGTCCACGACCGCACGCATCTCCCGGAGGAACGCGTGCGTCGGCGGCTCGCCCTCGCCGTCGCCCTCCTCGGACTCGTACAGGTAGGGGATCGCGTCGAGCCGGATGCCGTCGACGCCGAGGTCGGCGAGCCGCTTCGAGTCGGCGACGTTCTGCACGCCCTTGACGACGAGCCTGCCCGGCCACATGCCGCGGATCGTGTCGAGGTCGGCGAACGAGATCGTCGGGTCCATCGCGCTGGAGAGCAGCTCGCCGACGGTGCCGCCGGTCGACTTGAGGGAGGCGAACTCGAGCTTCGGGGTGGTGAGGAAGTCCCACCACCACCAGGGGCGCGGGAGCGCGTTCATCAGGGTCCCGAGCGTGAGCTGCGGCGGGATGGAGAAGCCGTTCCGGGTGTCGCGGAGCCGGTTGCCGCCGATGGGCGCGTCGACCGTGAACATGAGCGTGTCGAAGCCGGCGGCGGCGGCGCGCTCGACGAGCCCGTAGGAGATCTCGCGCTGCTTCATGACGTAGAGCTGGTACCAGTTGCGGCCGGGGTTCGTCGCGGCGACCGTCTCGATCGCCGTGTTCCCGAGCGTCGAGAGGGAGAACGGGATGCCGAACGCCGCGGCCGCCTTCGCGCCGCCGAGCTCGCCCTCGGTCTGCCCGATCCGGCTGAAGCCGATCGGCGCGAGGCCGAAGGGGTAGGCGCTCGTGCCGCCGAGGACCGTCGTGGAGGTGTCGACCTTCGACACGTCGTTCAGGATGTCCGGGTGGAACTCGACGTCCTCCCACGCCTGGCGGGCGCGGGCGAGCGAGATCTCGCCGTCCGCGGCGCCGTCGATGTAGTCGAACGCCGCCTTGGGCGTCCGGCGCTTCGCGATCGTGCGGAGGTCGTGGATCGTGAGCGCGGCGGCGAGGCGGCGCCGCTTCGCGCTCCACACGGGCTTCTTGAAGCGCATCAGGTCGAAGACGTCGACGGGGTTCGGGAACTTTCTCTGCACCATCGCGGTGGACGTCCTTGTCGGGTCAGTGGGTGGTCTGGTTCAGGAGGCGGTCGCGCGCGCCGTGCACGTGCTCGCGGGCGAGCCGTCCGGCGAGCGCCGCGTCGCCGGCGGTGACGGCGTCGAGGATCGCCTGGTGCTGCGCGCCGATCTCGGCGGGCAGCAGCACGCGCCCGGCCTGCACCTGCGCGATGCACAGCTCGATCTCGCCCATGAGCAGCTCGTGCATGCGGGCGAGGCGCGCGTTCGGCTGGCCGGCGACGAGGGCGCGGTGGAAGGTCGCGTCGATGCGCGCGAACGGCGCGTCCTCCGCGAGCGCGCGCGGCTCGCGGTGCGCCGCGAGCGCCTCCGCGGGGATGGAGCCGGCCTGCGCGAGCCGCTCGATCGCGGCCTGCTCGACGACGGCACGGCTGTCGAACACGTCCCGGATGTCCTGCGCGTCGAGCTCGGGCACCCGCGCCGCCTGGTGCGGCGCGCGCCGCAGCAGACCGTCGGCGACGAGCCGTTCGATCGCGAGCCGCGCGGTCTGCCGGGCGATGCCGTAGCGGCTCGCGACGGCGGTCTCGGTGACGCTCGCACCGGGTGGGAGGTCGCGCCCGAGGATGGCGTCGCGGAGGGCGTGCTGCACCGTCGCGTTCACGAGAGCAAGTTTGTACGGCAATCGCTTGGATTGTCAAACAATCTGCGCATCGAGTCGATGGCCCGCCCCACGGGCCAGTCGAAACACGTGCGCAATACGCGCAGGCCTAGGCTCTTCGCATGGCGGACCTGTTCGACGGCTACGGCGCCGCCGCGAAGGAGCGGCTCGGCTCCCTGCCGTGGGATGAGATGTTCGCCGCGGGCGGCGGCGTGCGCGAGCCGTACGCCGAGATCCACCGCACGCTCTCGGGGATGAGCAAGGACGAGATCCAGGGCCGCACCGACGCGCTCGCGAAGTCCTACCTCGCCCAGGGCGTCACCTTCGACTTCGCCGGCGAGGAGCGGCCGTTCCCCATCGACGCCGTGCCGCGCGTCATCGAGCACACGGAGTGGCAGGACGTGAGCGCCGGCGTCGCGCAGCGCGTTCGCGCCCTCGAGGCGTTCCTCGCAGACGTGTACGGGCCGCAGCGCGCCGTCCGCGACGGCGTCGTGCCCGCCTCGCTCATCACCTCGAGCAGTCACTTCCACCGCGCCGCCATGAGCATCGTCCCGGCGAACGGCGTGCGCATCCAGGTCTCCGGCATCGACCTCATCCGCGACGAGCAGGGCACCTGGCGCGTCCTCGAGGACAACGTGCGCGTACCCTCCGGCGTCAGCTACGTCATCTCGAACCGCCGCGTCATGGCGCAGACGCTCCCCGAGCTCTTCGTCTCCATGCGCGTCCGGCCCGTCGGGGACTATCCGGCGCGACTGCTGCAGGCCCTCCGCGCGAGCGCGCCGAACGGCGTCGACGACCCGACCGTCGTCGTCCTCACGCCCGGCGTGTTCAACTCCGCCTACTTCGAGCACACCCTGCTCGCCCGCCTCATGGGCGTCGAGCTCGTGGAGGGCCGCGACCTGTTCTGCTCTGGCGGCCGCGTCTGGATGCGCACGACCGCCGGGCCGAAGCGCGTCGACGTCATCTACCGCCGCGTCGACGACGAGTTCCTCGACCCGCTCAGCTTCCGCGCCGACTCCATGCTCGGCAGCCCCGGCCTCATGCTCGCGGCCCGGCTCGGGAACGTCACGATCGCGAACGCCGTCGGCAACGGGGTCGCCGACGACAAGCTCGTCTACACCTACGTCCCCGACCTCATCCGCTACTACCTCGCCGAGGACCCGATCCTGCCGAATGTCCAGACCTGGCGCCTCGAGGAGCCCGGCGCGCTCGAGGAGGTGCTCGACCGGCTCGACGAGCTCGTCGTGAAGCCCGTCGACGGCTCGGGCGGCAAGGGCATCGTGATCGGCCCCGACGCCTCCCGCGAGGAGCTCGACGCCCTGCGCGCGAAGCTCGTCGACGATCCGCGGGGCTGGATCGCGCAGCCCATGGTGCAGCTCTCCACCATCCCGACGCTCGTCGAGGACGGCATGCGGCCCCGGCACGCGGACCTCCGTCCCTTCGCGGTCAACGACGGTCACGACGTGTGGGTGCTGCCGGGCGGCCTCACCCGGGTCGCGCTGCCGGAGGGCCAGCTCGTCGTCAACTCATCGCAGGGCGGCGGCTCGAAGGACACTTGGATCGTCGGCGCCGACCCGCTGCACGTCGACCGGCACTCCATCCAGGGACTCGTCGCCGACCAGGCGGCCATCACGACGGCGATCCCGCTCATCGACCTGGAGAACGCGCTCGAGCAGCACAACCCCTCCGCGACGGGCGGCGGCGAGCGCCGCGGGATCGACCTGCCGGCCCAGCAGCACGGCCAGGAGGAGTCGCAGGCGCAGCAGCAGCCCCAGCAGCAAGGGAAGGACCGCCCATGCTGAGCCGCATCGCCGAGGCCCTGTTCTGGATCGGCCGCTACATCGAGCGCTCCGACGGCACGGCCCGCATCCTCGACGTCCACCTCCAGCTGCTGCTCGAGGACCCGTGGATCGAGGAGGATGACGCCTGCCGCGCGCTGCTGTCCGTCATGGGCACGCCCGCGCCGGCCGAGGAGCTGAACCGGCAGCGGATCCTGGAGATCCTCGCCGTCGACCGGAACGAGCCCGCCTCGATCGCGTATTCGCTCGCCGCGGCCCGGGAGAACGCGCGCCGCGCGCGCGAGGTCGTGAACACCGAGCTCTGGGAGTGCCTCAACACGACGCGCGCCGTCATGCCGCGGCAGGTGCCGAGCGCGAAGGTGCACGAGTTCTTCCAATGGGTCCGGGAGCGCTCGGCGCTCGCGGTCGGCATCATCGAGTCCGCGACGAGCCGCGACGACGCGTGGCGGTTCTTCACCCTGGGGCGTTCCATCGAGCGCGCCGACATGACCGCGCGCCTCCTCGCCACCCGCTCCCTCACCGACGCCTCGGGCCCGAGCTGGACGACGATCCTGCGCTCCGTCGGCGCGTACGAGGCCTACCTGAAGACCTACCGCGGCATGCCGTCCGCGCGGAACGCCGCCGAGTTCCTCCTCCTCGACCGGCTGTTCCCCCGCAGCATCCTGTTCTCCGTGCTGCGCGCCGAGTCCTGCCTGCGCGAGCTGGACCCCGGCGTCGGCGGTCGCCTCGGCTTCAACGACCAGGCGGTGCGCATCCTCGGCCAGATCCGCAGCGACCTCGAGTACCGCCCGATCCCGGAGGTCCTGGAGTCGCTGACGAGCTGGATGGAGCGCGTGCAGGGGGCGACCTCGGCGGCGTCCGAGGCGATCCGGGAGCGCTACTTCCCGACGAACGCGATGCCCATGTGGGTGGGGGAGACCTCGTGAAGCGACTGCGGATCCGCCACGTCACGGGGTTCGCGTACAGCGGTGACGTGACGGCCAGCTACAACGAGGCGCGCATGCTGCCGGTGAGCTCGGACGGCCAGCTCGTCATCTCCTCCGGCATCGAGATCGCGCCGGTGAACTCGCACCACAACTACATCGACTACTGGGGGACGCGCGTCGCGTCGTTCGAGATCCTGACGCCGCACCGCGAGCTGTCCATCACGGCGAACTCGGTCGTCGAGGTCCGGCCGCGCTCCGTGCCGCCGCACGAGATCGACTGGGAGTCGCTCGCACGGGTCGCCGCGGGGGCCACTGCGACGATCGAGCAGCTCGGGCAGACCCCGCTCAGCACCCCGCCGGCGGACGTCGCCGACATGGCGGAGCGCATCGCGCGACACCATCGCGATCCCGCCGTCGCGGCGCTGGAGATCTGCCATGCGGTCGGCGAGGCGCTCGAGTACGTGCCGGGGGTGACGTCGGTGCACTCCTCCGCGACCGATGCCTGGTCGCACCGGAAGGGCGTCTGCCAGGACATCGCGCATGTCGCGCTCGGGGCGCTGCGCTCCGTCGGCATCCCGGCGCGCTACGTGTCCGGCTATCTGCACCCGAGGCCGTCCGCGGAGGTCGGCGAGACGATCACGGGCGAGTCGCACGCCTGGGTCGAGTGGTACACGGGCGCCGGCTGGCAGGGCTTCGATCCGACGAACGACATCGAGATCGGCGACCGCCACGTGCTCGTCGGCCGCGGTCGCGACTACAACGACGTGCCGCCGCTGCGCGGCGTGTATGCCGGCTCGGTCAAGTCGACGCTGTTCGTCACCGTCGAGATCACGCGCGAGGCGTAGCGCGCGCCCGGCGGCGCAGCAGCAGCGCCGCGGCGCCGGTCGCGAGGAGCAGGACGCCGAGCGCCCACGACGCCTCCGTTCCGGCCCCCGTCGCCGGGAGCAGCGGGTCCGGGCCCGGTTCCGGGGCCGCGGCGGCCTCGACGCGGAAGATCCGGTTCCCCGCGACGCCGTCGACGTCGCCGAACACGTAGGCGTCGTCGACGACGGGCTGCGCCCACGCCGCGGTGATGCCGGCGAGCCGGGTCACGACGCCGGTCGCGGGGTCGTAGACGAAGTTCCCCGCATCGGGCGTCCCGGTGACCGTGAAGAAGCCGTTCAGGAGCAGCAGATCGCCCCACGGGGTCGCCCGGAGCGGGTCCTGCAGCTCGCCGCGCACGAGCGGCAGCCGGGACACCGTGCCGTCCGTCTCGAAGCGGGCGAGCCCGAGCGTCCCGCCCGAGCCGGTGAACCAGTGCACCGAGCCGTTCCACCGGAACGGGTTCGCCGGGTTCGGGTGGCTCGGGTCGACCTGGACGAGGCCGGCGCCGGTCATCCGGTAGAGCTGCCGGAGCGCCGAGTCCTCCCCGGCGGAGAAGAACAGCCCGTCGGCGCCGTCGTCGAGGAAGCCGGTCGCGTAGCCGAGGTCGTAGCCGTCCGGGTTGAACGCCGGCTGATCGAAGTCGATCGCGTCGCCGCCCGGATCGGGGATGACGAAGGGGTCGCGCGGGAACTCGCCGCCGATGGCGCACTCGGCGGTGAAGTACACGGCGGAGCCCGCCGTGACGAGGTCGTCGGCGCCGGATGGGGCGCTCGAGTCGCTGCAGGCGGCGTCGACGCGGACCGCGTCGACGGCCGGGTCGTCCGCGTCGAGGCGGTGCACGTCGCCGTCGGCGCCGATGTAGAAGAGGGCGTCGCCGAGGAACGCGAGCGTCGAGTTCCCGGCCGGCTCGATCGAGGCGCCACCGCCCCAGGCCGACGCCGTCCCGGCGGCCGGGTCGTAGGCGTAGACGCTCCGCACGCTCGTCCCCGTGTCGGTCCCGATGAAGAAGACGAGCGAGCCGCGGACCACGAGCCCGTGCACGTCGGCGACCGGGGCATAGGGCTCCGCCGGGCCGGCCGTGTCGCTCGCCTTGTCATAGCGGTAGAGCCAGGCTGCGGCGCCGTACGAGGTGTCGCCGGGGAAGTAGAGGTCGCCGTCGCCGTCGGCGACCGCCTCGCC
The DNA here is from genome assembly GCA_017744755.1 of Microbacteriaceae bacterium. GTDB lineage: Bacteria > Actinomycetota > Actinomycetes > Actinomycetales > Microbacteriaceae > 73-13. The sequence continues at coordinate 8,885 of JAGIAU010000012.1, read as the reverse complement.
GAGGATCGAGTAGTCGGAGGACGCCGCGACCATCTCCGCGGTGAACGCGCTCTCCGCGCTCGCCGGCGGCGCCGGCGCCGTCCCCGCCGCCAGCAGCAGGCCCGCCGCGACGACGCCCGCCGTCGCGCGCGCCCGCACGTTCGCCCGATCCATCCCAAGCCCCCGCCCGTGCCCGACCCTTGCGTCGAGGCTAGCGTCCCGCCGGGGCGAGCCGGGTAGATTCCTTCCATGCCCGTGCCTCGCAAGGATGCGACGTTCAAGGACGCCCTCGGCGTCACGATCCACTACCACGTGTGGTCCCACCCCCAGCCGAAGGCCGTCGTGCAGCTCCTCCACGGGCTCGGCGAGCATGCGACGCGCTACGAGGATCTCGCGCAGGCGCTCGTGGCCGCCGGCTACGAGGTGTGGGCGGACGAGCACCGCGGCCACGGGCAGACCGGGCTCGACCAGTGGGGCGGCGACCGCGCCAGGCTCGGGCATCTCGGCAAGGGCGGCCACGACGCGACCGTGGCCGCGGTCAAGGCGTTCGGGAAGCTGATCCGCGCCGCCCGGCCGAGCGTGCCGTTCGTGCTCCTCGGCCACTCCTGGGGCTCGTTCATCGCCCAGATGCTCCTCGACCAGCAGCCCGAGGAGTACGACGCCGTCGTGCTGTCGGGGTCCGCGTACCGCACGTTCTCCGGCATGAACTCGGGGGATCTGAACGCACGCTTCAAGAGGACGGTCGAGCATCCGACCGGCTACGAGTGGCTGAGCCGCGACCCCGCGGTCGTCGCGGCGGCCGCCGCCGACCCGCTCATGACGAAGGCGAAGCTCATGCGGCTCTTCGGCCTCCGCGACGCGCTGAAGATCCTGGGGACGCCGCGGGCCGGTCTCGCGGCGGAGCGGGACGTGCCGGTGCTGCTCATCGTCGGGAGCGAGGACCCGGTCGGCGGCGAGCGGTCGGTGCGCCGCCTCGCCGAGGCGTACATCGGCAAGGCGGGCCTCACCGACGTCACGGTCATCGTCTACGACGGCGCGCGCCACGAGGTCTTCAACGAGACGAACGGGGACGAGGTCGTCGCGGACGTCATCGGCTGGCTCGACCGGCACATCACCGCAGCCTGACCCGCCCGCCCGCGTGCGCGCCGAGTGTGCGCCTTCACGTCGAGCGTGCCGCTTGCAAAGCGCACATTCGCGCAGAACGCGCACACTCGGCGAGGATGAACGGGTGCATGGCGAATACAAGGTCCCCGGGGGGAAGCTCGTCACCGTCGACCTCGACGTGGTCGACGGGCGGTTCGCGGCGGTGCGGATCGCGGGCGACTTCTTCCTCGAGCCGGACAGCGCGCTCGACGACATGAACCGCGCCGTGACCGGTCTCCCGGCGAGCGCGAGCGGCAAGGAGCTCGCCGGCGCGATCCGCCAGGCGCTCCCGGCCGATGCGGAGCTGCTCGGCGTCACGCCGGAGGGGGTCGCGACCGCGGTCCGCCGTGCCGTGGAGGGCGCGCGCGAGTGGGCGGACTATCCGTGGCGGCTGCTGCGCGGGCCGAGCCTGCCGCCGCGCACGCAGGTCGCGCTCGACGAGGTCCTCGCCGAGCGGGTCGGCGCCGGCCGCCGCGAGCCGACGCTGCGCTTCTGGGAGTGGGACCGCTCCGCGGTCGTGATCGGCTCGTTCCAGTCGGTCATGAACGAGGTCGACGAGGAGGCTGCGCGCCGCCACGACGTCGAGGTCGTCCGCCGCATCTCGGGCGGCGGCGCCATGTACATGGCGGGCGGGCAGGTCATCGTCTACTCCATCTACGCGCCGATCGGGCTCGTGCAGGGGATGTCGTTCGCCGACTCCTACGCCTTCCTCGACGACTGGGCGGTCGCCGGGCTGCGGAGCCTCGGCATCGAGGCGGCATACCAGCCGCTCAACGACATCGCGAGCCCCACCGCGAAGATCGGCGGCGCCGCGCAGAAGCGGCTCGCGGGCGGCGGCCTGCTGCACCACGTGACGATGGCCTACGACATGGACGGCGCCAGGATGACGGAGATCCTCCGCATCGGGCGGGAGAAGCTGAGCGACAAGGGCATCGCCTCCGCGGCGAAGCGGGTCGACCCGCTCCGTTCGCAGACGGGGCTGCCGCGCGAGGCGATCGTCGACGCGCTCATCGGCACGTTCCGCGCCCGCTACGGACTGCGCGACGACGTGCTCGCCGCGGACGAGCTCGCCGAGGCGGAGGCGCTCGCGGCGTCGAAGTTCGCGAGCCCGGAGTGGACCTATCGCGTGCCCTGAGCGGCGTCGCTCAGGCCCGGCGCGGGACGACGAGCGGGGCGCCCTCGTGCCGGACGATGTCGACGTCGACCCGGTAGACGCGGGCGATGAGCTCCGGCGTCAGCACGGCGTCGGGCGCGCCGATCGCCGCGAGGCGGCCGTCGGCGAGGAGCGCGATGCGGTCGGCGTACGCCGCTGCGAGCGACAGGTCGTGCAGGACGACCACGACCGCGCGCCCCGCGCGGGCGAGACGCCGGGCCACCCGCATGACGTCCTCCTGGTGGCCGAGGTCGAGCGCCGCGGTGGGCTCGTCGAGCAGCACGATCGGGGTGTCCTGGACGAGCACGCGAGCGAGCGAGACCCGCGCCCGCTCGCCGCCCGAGAGCGAGGGGTACGTCCTCGTGAGCAGGTGCCGGATGTCGGTGGCGTCGATCGCGGCGTCGATGGCGGCCTCGTCCTCCGCGAGGCTCGCCAGCCTGGCCCATGGCGCCCGGCCCATCTCGACGACGTCGCGGACGCTGAAGGGGAAGCTCACCGCGTTCTCCTGGGTGAGGACGGCGCGTGCGCGCGAGCGCTCGAGGTGCCGCAGCTCGCGCAGTCGGCGCTCGCCCAGGCGGACCGTGCCGCGGCTCGGGGCGAGCTCGCCGGCGAGCACGCCGAGCAGCGTGGACTTGCCGGCGCCGTTCGGCCCGACGAGCGCGAGGAGGGCGCCGGGCACGACCTCGAAGGTGACGTCGTCGAGGATCGTCCTCCCGCCCGTGTCGACGCTCACCCGGTCGGCGCGCAGCGACGGTGTCGCGATCATGCCCAGCCCCCCGAGGCGCGGCGCTGCCGGACGAGCAGGGTGAAGAAGAAGGGCCCGCCGATGAGCGAGGTGAGCATCCCGATGGGCAGATCGGCGCCCCAGACCAGCGTCCTGGCGAGCAGGTCGGCGATCACGACGAGGACGGCGCCGCCGAGCGCGCTGCCCAGGATGAGCGGCCGGTGCCGCGGGCCGTTCACCATCCGGATGATGTGGGGGACGACGAGGCCGACGAAGGCGATGATGCCGCAGAACGCGACGGCCGCCCCGGTCAGCACCGCGACGAGCACGATCGAGCCGACCCGGAGCGCCTCGACGTTGACGCCGAGGTGACGGGCGTTGCGCTCGCCGAGCGCGAGCAGGTCGTAGCGCGGCGCGAGCCGCCAGGCGACCGCGGAGCCGAGCACCGCGACGATCGCGACGAGACCGGCCTCGGAGCCGAGCGAGCCGTTGAGGGAGCCGAGCTGCCAGAACACGATCTGCTCGCGGCTCGCCTTGTCCGCCGCGAAGAGGAGGAAGGCGATCCCGGCGCCGCCGAACGCGTTCACCGCGATGCCGGTCAGGATGAGGGTCACGACCTCGGTGCGACCCCGGCTGCGCGAGACGAGATAGACGAGCAGCACCGCCCCGAATCCGCCGGTGAAGGCGAGCACCGCGGTCGACCAGCTGCCGAGCGCGGTGATGCCCAGCACGATCGCGAGCGCCGCGCCGAGCGCCGCGCCGGAGGAGACGCCGACGACGCCGGGCTCGGCGAGCGGGTTGCCGAAGATCGCCTGCATGACCGCGCCGGCGACGGCGAGCGCCGCGCCGACGACCACGGCCATGAGCACCCGCGGGAACCGCACGATCCACAGTGCGGCCTCGGTGATCGGGTCCTCGGGCGCCCATGCGTTCGGGATGCCGACGGCCTTGAGGATCGAGCCGACGACCTCGGCCGGGGAGATCGGCACCTGGCCGATGATCGCCGAGACGAGCATCGCGGCCACCAGCGCGCCCGCGAGCGCGACGACCAGGACCGCGGTCCGGCGGGTGCTCGACGGTCGCTGCTCCGCGGCGATCCCGGCGGTCTCCGCCGGCGCGCGCGTGACCGTCACGGTCAGGCGACGCGGACGGCGGTGGCGTCGGCCAGGTCGTCGAAGAGCGCGCCGTTGAGCGCGAAGGCGTTGGCGACCTCGGCGACGACGCGCTCCTGCTCCGCCTCGTCCCACGGGGCGCTGTCGAGCTGCTCCCGGTAGGTGTCGCGGAAGAGCTTCGGCTTGGCGATGTCGGCGAAGATGTAGAAGCCGACGCCGTTCGTGTCGAAGCCGTGCTGGCGCTGCAGGACCGCGCGGATCGCCTGGCCGCCGAAGAGGTCGCCGAGGTAGCGCGTGTAGTGGTGGGCGACGAAGCCGCCCGGCCAGGCTGCCATCTCCTCGATGCGTTCGACGTAGCGGCGCGTGGCCGGCAGCGGCCGGGTCGCGTCCCGCCAGTCACGGCCGATCAGGAACTCGAGGTCGGCCTCGATCGCCGGCAGCCGGGTCAGCTTCTCGTCGACGAAGGGCGAGGCCACCGGGTCGTCGCGGAGGGCCTCGGCCACGCGCTCGAGCGCCTCGTAGACGAAGGAGAGCTGGCCGAGCAGCGCGGCGTAGTCCTCCTTGCTGCGCTTGCCGTCAACGAGCTCGGCGATGAACGCCGCGCCCTCCGTCTTGGTGTGGATCGCACGCGTGCGCTCTCGGATCGTCTGCGAGAACGGGATCAGCGTGGACATCGGGAGCCTCCGAGGAAGTCGTGGACGCGACCGGCTGCGGCCGGTCGGATGGGGACGCCGAACAACATCTTAGGTGAGCCTAACCTACAGATCCGCGTCGCGGGCGGCGAGGGCCTGCTCGACCGCCTCGTCGATGGCGGCCTGGACCGTCCGCCTCCGGCGCTGCTGCCACCGGCGGCCCGCGATGAGGAGCAGGACCACGACGAGGAGCAGGACGACCTGCCCCCAGTTGAGGGCGAAGGTCGTGGCGCTGCCGGAGACCGGGGGGAGATCGAACTGCGCCGCGGAGTCGTTGTGATTCGTCGGGAACGGCTCGAGCTCGACGGTCGCGGTCACGGCGAAGAACGCCCACACGCCGGGCACCTCGACCCGGAAGCGCCGCGAGCTGCCGGGGAGCAGCTCGCCGAGGTCCTCGACCGCCGCCGTGCGCGCCAGCATGCCGAGCGGCCCGTGGACCACGATCGTCGGGTGCGCGTCGAGACGCACGTTGCCCGTGTTGGCGACGGCGTAGGTCAGCGTCGCGGTGGAGGCGGAGAAGGGGTTGAGCTCCGTGCCGTAGCCGACCGCGACGTCGGAGAGCTCGAGCTCCGGTGCGAGTTCTCCCGACACGCGGACCTGCACCCGCGAGCCGAAGCGCCGCTCCACGGCGAAGGCCCCGGAGCCCAGCGTGGAGGTGGTGACGATGCCCCCGACGTGGTCGCCCGGGGAGGCGTCCGCGGGCACGGCGAGCGTGAACGGCACGGTGACCGTCTGCTGCGGCTCGACGGTGATCGAGTCGACGCCGAGCTCGATCCAGGTGGCCACGTCGATCGATTCCTCGTCGCGGGTCAGCAGGTCGATGCTGCCGCTCTCCGTCGTGAACGCGTCGGCCGCGTAGACGCCCAGGGTGAGCGTCGTGTCGCCGCGATTCGTGACATCGAGCGAGTCCGAGACGGCGGCGCCGGGGTCGGCGCGGTAGCCGAAGTTCGGGCGGCCGGTGCCGACCGCGTTGTCGCTCGGGCGCACCGTCCACACGAGGTCATCTGCGTTCGGCGCGGCGCCGGCGTCCTGTGCCCAGGCGGTCGGCGAACAGAGCAGGACGGCGCCGAGCGCCGCGAGAACGATCGGTGCAGTGCGCGGCATCCGGCGCCGGGTCATGGGGATTCCTTCGAGTGCAGGGTGGTGCGATCCGTCAGTGGTCGTGCGATGTCGGACGGAGTGCCGCGGCTCGGCGCTGACGGGGCCGCCGAGCCGCGGCACGTGATCCGCTACTAGCCCAGCAGCGTGAGCGTCAGCGTCGCCGAGTAGCTCCCGGCCGGCGTCTCGACGGGCACCTGCAGGGTCAGGTCGGCGCCGAGCGAGCCCGAGCCGCCGATGTGGCCGTCCGCGGCGGCGCCGAGCGAGCCGCCGCCCTTCAGGCCGTTGCCGCTCACCCAGCCGGAGGCGATCGCGGCGCCCGCGGTCGCGCCGGCCCCCGCGCTCGTCACTTTCGGGGCCCAGCCCAGGTACTTGCCGTCGATGGTGCTGCCGCCGCCGGAGAAGTCGCCGAGCCGGCCCGTGAGCGACCAGGCGTTCGCCTGGTACGAGCGGGTGTCGGTCACCGTGACGGGGTTGATCTCGCCGGTCGACTCGAGGTAAGCGCCGTGGTTGACGAAGCTGCCGAGTGCCACCGGGTCGTTGTCCGGGATGGTCCAGGTCAGCTCGCCGCCGGCGCTGTGCACGACCTCGGCCGTGATCGTCTGGGTGCCGTCGACGGCGGTGCCGATCGTGAGCGGCGTGTAGGTCTCGAACGGCGCGCGGGCGGCCCAGTCCGCCGGGGTCAGCGTCCACGACGTGCCGGCGCCCGTGCGGGTCCCGGCCGGGTAGGTGTAGATGCCGAAGTTCGCCGTGCCGTTCACGAGCGAGGCCGGGTCGAAGCCCGGGATGGCGATCGAGACCTGGAAGCTGCCGTCCGCGTTCAGCCTCGTGTAGCTGCTGCCGGAGAGCGCCGGGGTCGAGTTGAGAGGAGGCTCGGGGAGCGCCCACTTCTGCACGACGTTCGGACGCGTGGCGACGCCGCCCACGGTGCTGGCGACGCCCTCCGAGATCTTCCACTGGTCGGCGAAGGAGCCGACCACGACGTAGAAGCCGGCGGGCAGGTTCGAGACCGGGGCGCCGTTGCCGAGCAGCGTCGGGTCGAAGCCCGAGCCCGTGATGGTGATCGTGTCGCCGTTCGCGTTGATGAGCGACTTGTCGACGGAGATCGCCGGCTCGAAGACGGGCTCGGAGGTCTCCTCGGCGAGCGTCGCGGTGACGGTGAAGTCGTCGATCGCGTCGCCCGCGTTGTAGAGGTTCACCGGGTCCGGTCCGAGCGCGCCCGCCGGGACGGTGAAGGCCTCGGCGGCTGCGGCGGTGAACTTCACGCCCGTGGCGCTGACCGAGACGGCGTCGCCGTCGATGGTCACCGCGGCGGCGTCGACCGTGGCGATGGCGACGTCGTCGGCGACGTCGGCGGCCGGGGCGGTCCAGCCGGTCCCGGCGGCCACGCCGTCCCAGTTCACCGGGATCGCCACGGAGATGTCGCCCCGGATCTCGGCCACGCCGTCGTCGATGACGAGCGCGAGGTCGCTGAACCGGATGTCGAAGACGTGGCTCGGGAACCAGTACTGCACGCCGCCGTCGAAGTCGATGGTCAGGTTGTCCTCGTCGGTCACGTCGCCGCCGGCGACGGGGAAGAGGTACGCCTTGGTCTCGGGGGCCGCGGCGCCGCCCGAGGCGGAGGTGCTCGCCGGGTCGAAGGAGGCGCCTCCGAAGGGGACGATGCGCGTCCCGATGGGGGCCGCGCCACCGCCCATCCCGGGCGTTCCGATCGTTCCGGCGATCGCGGCGAGCTGGGTGCCGACGTAGTTGCGCAGGGACGACTTGATGCCCCAGGCGAGGGAGCCGCCGGCGTCGTCGACCGGTGCCGCCGAGGCAGGGGCGGCGAGCCCGACCACCGCCGTGGTCGTCCCGACCGCGAGCGCGAGCATGCCGGCGGCGACTCGCTGCCGTGCGGTGCCTCGACCCGCCTGACGGAGTGTTGATCTGGTCATCAGTTCCTATTCCTTGTTCGAAGGGTGCTGGCTCCCGTCAGAGCCTTAGGTAAGGCAACCTTTAGTTCGCATTCAGGAACGTACCACGAGATTAGGTTAGGCAAACCTACGCTAGCGTGGACGGGAAGCGACCGAGGAGCTGAGGAGGACAACGCGATGAGTGTGCGTCGAGCGCTCGCGCTGGCGTCGGCGGCCGCCGCAGCCGGGCTCGCCATCGGCGGGTTCGCCGTCCTGGCGCCATCGGCCCAGGCCCCCGCGTCGGCGGCGAGCTGCCAGGTGACCGACGCGCGGATCGACTGGGGCTTCAAGGCGTCCTTCCGCGCCTACATCACGAGCTCGATCGCCCACGGCGACTGGACGACCAGCGGCGGCGCCGACTATGCGACGCCGAACTTCATCTGGAGCGGCGGCAGCGGCACCTTCGATGCGGCGGCGACGGGCGGCGAGGTCGCCTTCCCCGGCGCGGTGCACTTCACCGGCCATGACGGGATGCTCGACTCCACCTTCTCGAACCTGCGGCTGCGGTTCTCCGACGCGAGCAGTGCGGTGCTCGTCGTGGACTACATCGGCGTCTCCATGGACGAGGCGCTCGCGGGCTCGAGCACGCCGACCACCTATCCGGGGGTCCCGTTCGTCGCCCTCGCACTCGGCTCGGGCGCCCGCGGGGACTCCGGATCGACGACGACCTTCACGGCGGTGCCGACGAGCATCACCGGCGACGGGTCCGCCGCCTTCGGCAGCTACGAGTCGGGCACCGCCTTCGACCCGATGACGATCTCGATCACCACGGATGCCGAGTGCGGGGCTCCGCCACCGGCGCAGGGCGGCGGGGGAGGGGCCGGCAGCGGCTCCCCGGCCGGCGGGGCCGGCGGCTCCGGGACGCCTGGCGCGGCCTCCGGATCGACGTCGACGGGACCGAGCATCGTGGCGGCCACGGGACTCCAGATCCCGACCGCCGCGCCGACCGCGACCTCCACGCCCACCCCGCGCGCGACGTCGGCCGGCGTCGTCGTCGACGACGAGCCCGCAAAGGCGCTGGGCGTCATCGAC
>JAGIAU010000129.1 GCA_017744755.1 Microbacteriaceae bacterium | reverse complement strand
GGGCCTCCTGCTCAAGGAGCAGCACACCGCCGGACCGGCAGCGGCCGCCGCCGCCCCCCTTGGCCCCCTGAGCGAGCGCAGCGAGTCGAAGGGCCCGGACCCGCTGGACGCCGCCGCCGCCCCCCTTGGCCCCCTGAGCGAGCGCAGCGAGTCGAAGGGCGTCCCGGCCGTCCCCGGCCGCAACGCCCTCATCGTCGTCGACGTCCAGCAGGGCTTCGACGCCGCCTCCTGGGGCGAGACGACGAACAAGCCGGGCGCCGAGGCGAACGTTCGCCGCCTCATCCACGCCTGGGAGGCCGCGGAGCAGCCGGTCGTCGTCGTCCGCCACGACTCGGTGAGCCCCGATTCCCCGCTGCGCCCCGGCTGGCCCGGCAACGATCTGAAGCCCGAGGCCCGCGTCGCCGCCCCGGCGCTCGTGATCGCGAAGACCGTCAACTCCGCGTTCTACGGCACCCCGGCGCTCGAGCCGTGGCTGCGGGTGAACGGCATCGGCGCGATCACGGTCGTCGGCATCCAGACGAACATGTGCGTCGAGACCACGGCGCGGATGGCTGGGAACCTCGGCTACGACGTGACCGTGCCGCTCGACGCGACGCGCACCTTCGACCTGTCGACGGAGCTGCCGGACGGCACGACGGCGACCCTCACCGCGGATGAGCTCATGCGTGCGACGGCGATCAACCTGCAGGCCGGCGGCTTCGCGCGGGTGGTCTCGACCGATGCGGCGATCGCGGCGCTGGCCCCGGCGCCGCCGGCCGCCGCTACCGGATCGGCCGCGGCGTCCGAGTAGGCAGCGTCGCGAGCAGCACGCCCGCGAGCACCACGACGCCCCCGACCGCCTGCGGCCAGCTCACCGCCTTCCCCATGAGGAGGGCGATGACCACCGTGAACACGGGGATGAGGTTCAGGAAGAGGCCGGCGATCGCCGCGGGGGCGCGGCGCACGGCGAAGTTCCAGAGCAGGTAGCTGCCGACGCTCGGGAACAGCACGATGAAGCCGACACCCCACCAGGCGGCCATGCTCTGCGGGGCATGCCAGCCCGTGACCGCCACGACGGGGACGAGCAGCACGCCGACCGCCGCGGCCTGTACGCCGACCGAGGTGAGCGGCGGGATGCCGATCTGCTTCCGGCCGAGGATCGTGTACACCGTCCAGGCGGCGGTCGCGGCGACGATCCAGAGGTCGCCCTGCTCGAAGCGCAGGCCGAGCAGCGCGTCGAGCGAGCCGTGCGAGACGACGAGCAGCACGCCGAGGAGCGCGATCGCGAGGCCGAGGACGACGCGCCAGCCGAGGCGCTCTCGCAGCACGACGGCCGCGGCCGCGGCGATGAGCACCGGTCCGATCCCCCCGACGAGCGAGGCGTTGACCGCGGTCGTCGTCTCCAGGCCGAGGTAGAGCAGCGCGCCGAAGCCGATCATGCCGAACGCGCCCATGATCGCGAGGCGCGGGAGCCTGCGGAGGACGTTCCGCCAGTCCGGCCGCTCGATGAGCTGCGCCGCGATGAGCAGGATGACGGCGGCGCCCGCCCAGCGCAGCAGCGAGAGCGTCCACGGGTCGGTCTCGGCGATCGCCTCGCCCGCGACGACGTAGTTGCCGGCCCAGAAGAGCGGGGCGCCGACGAGCGCGGCGAATGCGGACCACCTCGACGTGCCGGCGGCCTTCACCCTCCCACGCTAGCCCCTCCGCCGAATCCGGGTGTTCGGTGCATTCCGGGGGCGCGGAGCACCCGGATCGGGTATGTACAAGCCGGACTCGGCGAGTCGCGCGCGGACGGGGCGCCGAACGCGTCAGCGGTGCTCGCGGCGCCAGACGAGCTTGAGCCCCGACCAGTCCGCGTCGATCGCCGCGACCTTGACGTCGACGAGACCGCGGGCGAGGGCTGCATCGCGGATCGCGTGCTCGTCGACATCGCTGACATGACCGGCCGCCTTCCGCGGCCAGGCGACCCAGATCGCGCCGGCGGGACGGATCCGCTCCTCGTGCTTGGCGTAGACGGGCTCGATCGCGGCCCGCTCGCGGACGAAGGCGACGACGACGTCGACCGGTCCGGTCACGCGCTGCGCGGTCGCGTCCGGCGGCTTCTCGAAGGACCAGGCGCCCGGCGCACCGTCGACATCCCAGCTCCGCCCGGGCGTGATGCCGAGTTTGCGCAGCTGCGGCGTGCCCGAGTATCCGGCCTCGGCCACCTCAGCCGTCCGAGGGCTCGATCGTCACGACGGAGCCGTCGTGCGCCTCGCGGACGACCGTGCCGTCGTCGAGCTCGGCGGCGGGACGCCGCTCGAGCCAAGTGAGCGTCCAGCGCCATCCGGCCGTGTCGATGCCGTCGGCCTCGAGCTCCGCCTCGACGCGCCCGATCGCCCGGGCCATCGCCTCCGACAGCGTTCCGGGGGTCTCCGCCCCGACGTCCCACCGCGTCCCCAGCTGCATCTCCGCTCCTTCCTTCCTCTTCCTCTTCCTCGCTCAGGGTGTTCCGCGCTTGCTCAGGGTGATTCTCGCCCTGAGCGGATGCAGAACACCCTGAGCGAGCGACTAGAGCTCGGTCTCGAGGACGATGTCACGGACCTGGATCTCCTCGGAGTCGACGAGGCGGAGCTCCGCGATCCGGCCGACGGCGCGGAGATCGTCGAGCGCGGCGGCCACGAGCGCCGGGCCTGCGAGCGTCGCGGTGGCGACGGGGGTCTTCTGCGAGGCCTTCGCCTCCGTCTTGGCTCGGCGGATGTCGATGAGCGCGGTGCTCGCGAGTGCGAGCAGGCCGGTGGACTCGCCCGGCAGCTCATCGACGGTCGGCCACGCGGCGGCGTGGACCGAGCCGTCGTGCGTCCAGGACCACACCTCCTCGGTCGCGAACGGGATGAACGGCGCGAGCAGCCGCAGCAGCACGTCGGTCGCGGCGCGGAGCGCGGCGACGGCCGAGGCCTGGTCCGCGCCCTCGCCCGCGTAGGCGCGCTCCTTCACGAGCTCGAGGTAGTCGTCGCAGAACGTCCAGAAGAACTGCTCCGTCACCTCGAGCGCGCGGGCGTGGTCGTAGCCCTCGAACGCTCGAGTCGCCTCGGCGACGACACCGCGGAGCTGGGCGAGCAGGTCGATGTCGAGGGGGGCCGTGACGCCCTTCGACTCGCTGCGCTCGCTCAGGGAGCCGTTCGACTCGCTGCGCTCGCTCAGGGAGCCGTCGAAGGGGAAGGAGTAGACGAACTTCGCCGCGTTCAGCACCTTGATGGCGAGACGCCGGCCGATCTTCATGACCTTCGGGTTCTGCGGGTCGAAGGCGGCGTCCGTGCCGAGCTTGGAGGAGGCCGCCCAGTAGCGGACCGCATCGGAGCCGTGCTCGTCGAGCATCGCGGCCGGGGTGACGACGTTGCCCTTCGACTTCGACATCTTCTTGCGGTCGGGGTCGACGATGAAACCGGAGATGCCGGCGTTGCGCCACGGGACGGAGCCGTGCTCGAGATGCGAGCGCAGCGCGGTCGTGAAGAGCCAGGTGCGGATGATGTCCTGGCCCTGCGAGCGGAGCTCATAGGGGAAGACGAGGTCGAAGAGCTCCTCGTCCGTGCCCCAGCCGGCGGCGATCTGCGGCGTCAGGGAGGAGGTCGCCCAGGTGTCGAGGATGTCGACCTCGCCGACGAAGCCGCCGGCCTGGCCGCGCTGCGACGCCTCGTAGCCCGGCGGGACGTCGGAGGAGGGATCCACCGGGAGCTGCGCGGCATCGGGGACGAGGACCTCGCCCGTGCGTTCACCGTCCGCGCCGAGGGCGTACCAGACGGGGATCGGGACGCCGAAGAAGCGCTGCCGGGAGATGAGCCAGTCGCCCGTGAGGCCGCCGATCCAGTTGTCGTAGCGGACGCGCATGTGCTCCGGGTGGAAGGCGATCTCCTGGCCGCGGCCGATGAGCGCGTCACGCAGGCCCGCGTCACGCGCGCCGTTGACGAGGTACCACTGCCGCGTGGAGACGATCTCGAGCGGCTTGTCGCCCTTCTCGAAGAACTTCACGGGGTGCGTGATGGGCCGCGGCTCGCCGATGAGGTCGCCGGACTCGCGGAGCAGCTCCACGATGCGCTGCTTCGCGCTGAACACGGTCTTGCCCGCGAGCTCGGCGTAGGCGGCGCGGCCGGCCTCGGTGAAGAGGTCCTCGGCGGGCGCGTTCTGCAGCAGACGGCCGTCCTTGCCGATGATCGTGCGGTTTGGCAGATCGAACTCGCGCCACCACGTCACATCGGTCACGTCGCCGAAGGTGCAGATCATGGCGATGCCGGAGCCCTTGTCCGGCTGCGCGAGGTGGTGGGCGAGGACGGGCACCTCGACGCCGAAGAGCGGCGAGAACACCGTCCTGCCGAAGAGCGGCTGGTAGCGCTCGTCGTCCGGGTTCGCGACGAGGGCCACGCAGGCGGGGATGAGCTCGGGGCGCGTCGTGTGGATCTCGACGGCGCCGCCGTCCGGCTTGTGGAAGGTGATCGTGTGGAACGCGCCCGGCTGGTCCTTGTCCTCGATCTCCGCCTGGGCGACCGCCGAGCGGAAGGTCACGTCCCAGATCGTCGGCGCGTCGGCCTGGTAGGCCTCGCCGCGCTCGAGGTTCCTGAGGAACGCGCGCTGCGAGACCCGCTGCGCCTCCGCCCCGATCGTCCGGTAAGTGAGCGACCAGTCGACGGAGAGGCCGAGGCGGCGCCACAGCTCCTCGAACTTGACCTCGTCCTCCTCGGTCAGCCGCTCGCAGAGCTCGATGAAGTTGCGTCGGCTCACCGGCACCTGATCGGCGAGCTTCCCGCTCGTGCCCTCGCCGCCCTCCTGGGCGGGCTTGAAGTCCGGGTCGTAGGGGAGGGTCGGGTCGACGCGCACGCCGTAGTAGTTCTGCACGCGGCGCTCGGTCGGCAGGCCGTTGTCGTCCCAGCCCATCGGGTAGAAGAGGTGCTTGCCGCGCATCCGCTGGAACCGCGCGGCGAGGTCCATGTGGGTGTAGGAGAACACATGGCCGATGTGGAGGGATCCCGACGCGGTCGGCGGCGGCGTGTCGATCGCGTAGACGGCGTCCTTGCCGGCGGACAACGCGGCGGAACGATCGAAGCGGTGGACCCCGTCCCGCTCCCAGGCGGCTGACCAGACCTCTTCGAGACCTTCGAGGGCGGGCTTCTCAGGGATTTCGCGCGGCATGGCATCGCTCCGGTTCGATATGAGCGGCACCGTGTCAGCGGTCCGGCCGGCTGCGCGAGCGCAGCGAGCCGGAGCGTGGTGCCTCAGATGTGGACCAGAGGATTCTACCGGGCGCAGCTCGTCAGCCGGCGAAGTCGATCGACTGCGACGAGACGACGCCCGTCGTGTTCTTCGCGCTGATCACGACATGGGTGGGGTCGTCGCAGTTGATCCCGATCGTGATCGTGCCGCTCGACGGCAGGCCGTCGGCGTAGATCCCGGAGAACGCGTCGTTCCCGTCCGGGGGGTCGAGCGCGATGGCGATCTGGGTGGCGTCCTGCGTGTTCCACGCGAAATCGACGTCGATCGGGCCGACCGGATCGTCGCCCGTGTCGGGGATGTCGTCGTCGCCGAGGCAGAGATCGGCGTGGTCGGACGGGCTCGGGGTCGATCCGAAGCTCGTGACCTGCGCGTTCGCGGGCGGCGGGGGCGGAGGGGGCGTGACCTGGCGGACGACCGTGAGGACGCCGCTGTAGTGCTGGCCGTCGGGGCCTGCGATGGTCAGCGTGTACGTCAGCTGGCTGTTGTTGCAGGTGAACGGCATCGCGAAGTCGGTCGCGGTCGCCGGGAGGTTGTTCTGGAACGGGTTCGTGATGGCGTCCATCGCGTTCGGCCCGCTCGCGATGGCGACCTGGGTCTGGCCGACGACGGTCCAGGCGAAGAGCATCGTGACGACCGTGCCGGCGCCGGTGTCGGCGCACTGGGCGGTCGTCGAATTGACCGTGAAGCTCTGCACCGCGGGCTTGACGACCGGGGTGGGCGTCGGCGTCGGCGTCGGCGTGGGCGTCCGGCTGCCGCTCGGGGTGGGCGTCGGCGACGGGGTGGCCGAGGTGCGCGACGGGCTCGGCCCGGGGGGCGGCGTCGCGCCCTTGGGCAGGAGCAGGGCCACGATCAGGGCGATGAGCAGCAGGGCGACGAGTCCGATGAGCACCCAGAACAGCGTCTTGCGCCGCGGGTCCCAGTCGCGGAAGCCGCCGCGCGACGGCGGCTCCTGGGGCGGCAGGCCGCCCCCGCCGCCGAGGAC
>JAGIAU010000128.1:2753-6270 GCA_017744755.1 Microbacteriaceae bacterium | reverse complement strand
ATCGTCGCCTCGACCGCGGACCCGACGGCGGCGCTCGTGAGCCGGACGACGAGCCCCGCCTCCGAGGGCTCCGCGACGACGATCCCGCTCTGCTCGAGGGCGTCGAGCGCCGCCGGCACGCCCTCGCCGAGGAGCTGCGCGACGGGCACCGCGCCGCACAGGCTCAGCCGCTCCACGAGCTCCTGCTGCCGCGGCTCGAGCCGCCGGATCCGCGCGACGACGAGGTCGCGGAGCGACGGGGGCGGGAGCGGCGACTCCGCGAGCCGCCAGCCGCCCTCGACGAGGACGAGCGCCTCGCTCTCGATCGCGTGCCGCAGGATCTCGCGGAGATAGGCGAGGTCGCCGCCGGAGACCTCGGCGAGGTGCGGGACGGTCCGGTGCGCGACGCGGGCGCCGAGGACCGCCAGGAGCAGCTCGCCGAGCGCCTCGTCGTCGAGCGGCGTCAGGTCGACGCGCGCGGAACGCGCATCCCAGAGGGCGGAGAACGCATCCGGCAGCGGGTGCTCCCGCGACGCCGAGACGAGCAGCGCGATCTCGCCCGCAGCGGCGAGCTGTGTCACGAGACCGATCGAGGCGGGGTCGAGGAGACCCGCGTCGTCGACGACGACGAGCACCCGCCGGCCGCGGGCGAAGGACGCGAGCGCCTCGATGGCCACGCCGAACAGCCGCCCCGGATCGGCCGCGGCGACCGCGAGCCCGCCGCGGTCCGGCAGCAGCCCGCCGAGGGCGCCGAGCGGCACCTCGTGCAGGAGCGCGCTCGAACGGATCCGGATGACGGCCAGGCCACGGCGCTCGGCCGCGAGCGCGGCCTCCTCGAGCAGCCGGGTCTTCCCCGTGCCGGGGCCGCCGTGCACGATCGAGATGCCGCCGCCGGCCTCGATCGCGGCGGCGAGCCGCTCGAGCTCGGCCGCGCGGGCGACGAACGGCCAGTCGCCGTCGACGCCCATGCCCGCTGCCACCGGCCGCCCCCCTCGAAGTCATCGGAATCCTACTGCGGCGCGTTCATCCGCCTGCCCGGCGCCGGCCTCGTCGGAGCGAGCCCTGAGCAACGTCGTGCCGACTGAGTAATCGACGGCGGCCGAGTTGAGCAGCGCCTCCCCATCCGGCTGCCCCGTGCGCCGCGGGAGTGTGTTCCCGCGCAGGAATGCGCCCCAGACCGAACACCCCGCACAGAAGGACCCCGAAGATGCTTGCTCCCATCGCCCGGCGTCGCCGGTCGGCCATCGCGAAGCGATGCGCCGCCGCCGCGACCGCAACCGCGCTCGCCCTCACGGGCGTCGCGCTCACCGGCATCGCCGCCAACGCGGCCGGCGCCGGACCCGAGGCCGGCACGACCGCGTGGTCGACGCCGTACCAGACCTCGATCGTCATGAACCTCTGCGAGGGCGCGACCGACGCCGAAGGCGACACCATCGCGCTCGCGGGGATGGACGCGGCGCTCGACGTGCACGGCGCGTTCGACTCCTACGACCCGGCGAGCTGCATGGTCGGCTGGACGCCGGACGCGGGCTTCAGCGGCCTCGCCTCGTTCGGGTTCTCCCTGACCGACGGCACGACCGAGACGTACGCGAACGGCTCGATCGAGGTCGGCGCCGACCCGAACCCCGCCCCGGACGTGAACACGCCTCCGGCCGTCGCCGACGACGCCTACTCGACGCCGATGGGCGTGCAGCTGGTCGTCGCCGACCCCGGCGTGTTCGCCAACGACGCGGACGCCGACGGCGACGCGTTCAGCCTGTTCACCAAGACCGATCCCTCGCACGGCACCGTGATCATGAACAACGCGGGCGGCTTCTTCTACAAGCCGGCCCCGGGCTACGCCGGTCCCGACTCGTTCACCTACACCGCCATCGACGCGATGGGGAACGCGAGCGGCTGGGCCACGGTCGCCATCGACGTCCAGGCCCCGGCCGACCAGGCGCCGACCGCCTCCGCGCACAGCTACCAGGTCGCGCTCGACACGCCGCTCGCGCTCGGCGCGGACTGGCGCAGCACCCAGCTCCTCGTCGGCGCGACCGACCCCGAGGGGGACGCGCTGACCGTCACGGGCACGCTCCTGCAGGACGTCGGCGGCTGGCTGCCCGGCGAGGATCTCGCGCTCGTCAGCGGCAGCTGGACCTACACCCCGCCGACCGGATTCGCCGGGACGCGGCACTTCGGGTACCTCCTGAGCGACGGCACGAACGTCGTCACGGGCGACATCGACTTCGTCATCACCGCCCCGATCCCGGCCCCGGTCGCCGTCGACGACGCGGTGGCGGTCGCGAAGGGCGCGCAGCTCGTCTTCGACCCGACCCTGAACGACCAGAACCTCCAGGGCTACACGATCGTCTGGACCGTCGGTCCGGCGAGCGCCGGCTTCGTGTCGGCATGGGACGCCCACACCATCACCTACGAGGCGCCGGACCTCGACACGACGGCGACGCTCGCCTACCGCCTCATGAACAACGACTTCACCGGCGCCCTGAGCGACTGGGCGACCGTCACGATCACCGTCGGCGCCGGCGAGAACCACGCCCCGGTCGCCGTCGACGATCTGTTCGTCAAGCCGATGGGCGTCTGGCAGACCGGGAACGTGCTCACGAACGACTCCGACCCCGACGGCGACGCGCTCACCGTCACGTGGGGCCAGGCGCCGACCGGCACGCTCCAGGGCGGCAGCCAGGGCGCCTTCAGCTGGACCCCGCCGGTCTTCGACTGGTCCGGCGTCGTGCAGATCCCGTACACGGTCCACGACGTCCAGGGCGGCTCCGACGACGGCATGCTGACCATCACGACGGCGCCGGACGTCGAGGCCCCCGTCGCCCTGGAGGACGCCTACGCGACGGTGCAGGACCAGACGCTGCACATCGACGCCGCGGCCGGCCTGCTCGCGAACGACTCGGACGCCGACACCCCGGCGGGCCAGCTCGGACTCATGGTCCTCGACGGCCAGCTCGAGGGCGCCGTGACGGTCGACCTCGTGACCGGGGCCTTCGACTACACCCCGACCGCGGGCTTCACCGGCACCACGTCGTTCGTCTACCTCCTGCACGACCCCGCCGCCCATTGGAGCGAGGCCGTGACCGTGACGATCGCCGTGCTGCCCGCCGACGGCGCCACGCCCTTCGCCCAGGACGACCACTACGCCGCCAAGGCGTACACCGACCTCGTCGTCGGCGCCCAGCTCGGCGTGCTCGCGAACGACGCCGACCCAAACGGCGACGCGATCCATGTCGTCGACGTCGGTGCGGCCGCCCACGGCGACGTGACCGTCCTCCCGGACGGCGGGATCGTGTACTCCCCGGACGCCGGCTTCGTCGGCGAGGACACCGTCCAGTACCGGGTGAGCGACGGGACGCACTGGTCGAACTGGGCGACGATCGTGATCGAGGTCGCGGCCGTCCCCGGCAAGACGAAGAACGAGGCGCCGTCCGCGATCGACCACGCCTACGGCACCGACGAGGACGTGGCCCTGACGGTGGACGAGGCGAGCGGTCTGCTCGCCGGCGCGACCGACCCCGACTCGTACCAGATT
>JAGIAU010000128.1:0-2743 GCA_017744755.1 Microbacteriaceae bacterium | reverse complement strand
AGGTGGCGGTCGACGGGACGACGGGCGAGCTGGTCTACACGCCGGCGACCGGCTTCGCCGGGACCACCTCGTTCGACTTCCGGCTCGCGGACAACCAGGGCCACCTCGGCGCCTGGCGCACCGCGACGATCGAGGTCGAGGCGGCGGCGCAGGGCCCGCAGGACCCGGCCGACCCGCAGGACCCGGCCGACCCGCAGGGCCCGGTCGACCCGCAGGACCCGGTCGCTCCCGGCAGCCCGGAGACCCCGGCCGCCCCCGCCGGCCAGCCGCAGTCCGCGGACGAGCCGCAGCAGGACGAGCAGCCCCGCTCGACCGGGACGCGGACGCCGGCCGAGGCATCGCAGGACGCCGACGGCGACCAGGACGCGTCCTCGGACGAGCCGGTCGACGAGCAGGACGGCGCCGCCGCCGCCGGCGCGACGCAGGACGACGCGGACTCGACGACGCTCGAGCCGATCGACGGCATGTGGGTCGTCGCGGTGCTCGCCGGCCTCCTCGGCGGCCTCGGCCTCCTCACCGTGATCGCCGTGCGCCGCCGGGCGCGGAGCAGGGCCTGACGACCGCGGCGATCCGACGCCCGCGAGGGCGGCAGGGGCGGGACTCCACGCGGAGTCCCGCCCCTCAGCGCGTCCGGCGCGCTCTCCCGCCCCGATGGAACGTCCTACGACTGGACGACGGTCGCCGGCAGCGTCGAGTCCGCACCGAAGCCGAGCTCGCTCGGCGCCCGCCCCGCCATGACGAGCTGCGCGCCGAGCGCCGCGATCATGGCGCCGTTGTCGGTGCACAGCGGCAGCGGGGGGACGCGCAGCGCGATCCCGGCCGCCGCGCAGCGCTCCTCCGCGAGCGCGCGGATGCGGGCGTTCGCCGTGACGCCCCCGCCGAAGAGCAGGCGCGGGATGCCGTGGTCCTGGCACGCGGCGATCGCCTTCGTGACGAGCACGTCGGCGACGGCCTCGCGGAAGCCCGCCGCGACGTCGGCGACCGGCACCGGCTCGCCCGCGTCCTCGCGCGCCTCGACGTACCGCGCGACCGCCGTCTTCAGCCCGGAGAACGAGAAGTCGTAGCGGTGCCTGGCGAGGTCCTTCGGCAGCGTGAGCCCGCGTGGGAACCGGATCGCCCGCGGGTCGCCGTCCTTCGCGACCCGGTCGATCTGCGGACCGCCCGGGTAGGGCAGGCCGAGCAGGCGTGCGACCTTGTCGAACGCCTCGCCGGCCGCGTCGTCGATCGTCTCGCCGAGCAGCTCGACGTCGTCGATGAGGTCGCGGACGAGCAGGATGCTCGTGTGGCCGCCGCTGACGAGCAGGGCGATCGTCGGCATGGGCAGCGGCTCGTCGGCGAGCACATCGACGCCGACGTGGCCGACGAGATGGTTGACGGCGTAGATCGGCTTGCCGAGGGAGACCGCGAGCGCCTTCGCGGCGGCGACGCCGACCATGAGCGCACCGGCGAGGCCCGGCCCGTTCGTCACCGCGACGGCGTCCAGCTCGTCGAGGCCGACGCCGGCGTCCGCGAGCGCGCGCTCGAGCGTGGGGGTGAGCGCCTCGAGGTGGGCGCGTGCGGCGACCTCCGGGACGACGCCGCCGTAGCGGGCGTGCTCGTCCATCGAGCTCGCGATCGCGTTCGCGAGGAGCTCCGTGCCGCGGACGATGCCGACGCCCGTCTCGTCGCAGCTCGTCTCGATGCCGAGCACGAGCGGGACGCGCCGGCCGTCCGCCCCGGACCCTGCCACCCGGACGGCCTCAACGGCCCGGGCGGCCTCCGCCGCGGAGCCTGCCGCCGACCGTGTGCGTCCGTGTCGAGCGTGCGCGTTCTGATCAGCCGACTCGACGAGAACGCGCTCACTCGGCGCCGCGTCCCCCGCCGCCGCGGCTCGCGCGAGGGCGCGCCCGACGATCCGCATGATCCGCGCGGCGACGCCGCCGGGGTAGTAGTTCGGCCGGACGGCGAGCTGCTCGAAGCCGAAGGACTCGTACAGCGCGATCGCGCCGGCGTTGTCGTCCCGGACCTCGAGGAACACGTCCGCCGCCTTCCGGCGCCGCGCCTCCGCGAGGAGTCCGGCGAGCAACGCGCGACCGATGCCGAGCCGGCGGTGCGAGGTCGCGACCGCGATCGTCTGCACGTCCCCCTGGTTGCCGACGACCCGCACGCCCGCGTAGCCGACGATGCGCTCCGAGCCGCCCGCCGGCTCGACGGCGACGAGGTACCGGCCGGCCGGCTGCGCGAGCTCCGCGGCCATGAGGTGCTCCGGCCAGGCGTCCTCCGGGAAGAGCTCGCGCTCGAGCGCCATGATCGCGCCGAGATCGCTGGCGGTCGCGTCCCGCAGCTCCCAGCTCACCGCGCCGCCCCCTCGTCGTCGCCAGCACCGACGCCGCTGCCGCTGCCGAGCCTCGGGCGCAAACGGTCCAACATCTCTCTCGCAGTGGCGGGTTCGCGCCCACCGGCGTCGCCGACCGCTCCGGTCGGCGACGCCGGTGGGCGCGACCGGTCCGCCGTGGGGGGCGGGGTGAGCCGTTTGCGACCAGCGGGCGGCGCGACATCCGGCTCGCGGAGGTAGATCGCCCGATCGGGGCCGGTGGGACGGCCGGCGGCGCGGCGCGCGGCGGCGACCGCCGCGACGACCGCGGCGGAGACCCGCGCCGCCTGGAACGCGTCGTCCGGCGGCGCGTCGTGCGTCAGCTCGAGCTCGCCGCCCTGGGACACGTAGTGGCCTCGGCGCCCGGCCGGCGTCGCCACCGCGATCGAC
>JAGIAU010000127.1 GCA_017744755.1 Microbacteriaceae bacterium | reverse complement strand
GTTGTCGCCCTCGTCGGTCAGGAGCGTGTCGTAGCCGTCCGGGAGCGACTGCACGAAGCGGTCGACATAGGCCGCCTTCGCCGCCTCGACGACCTCCTCGTCCGTCGCATCCGGCCGCCCGTAGCGGATGTTCTCCCGGATCGTCCCCGCGAAGAGCCAGGTGTCCTGCAGCACCATGCCGGTGCGGTCGCGCAGGTCCTCGCGCGTCATCTCGGCGGTGTCGACGCCGCCGAGGGCGATCCGGCCGCTGCGGATGTCGTAGAACCGCATGAGGAGGTTCACGAGCGTCGTCTTGCCGGCGCCGGTCGGGCCGACGATCGCGACGGTGTGGCCGGGCGCGGCGAGGAGGGAGAGGTCGCGGATGAGCGGCTTCTCCGGGTCGTAGTCGAAGTCGACGTGCTCGAAGGCGAGGTCGGCCGCCTCGGCGTCCGGCGAGGCGGGCGCCGCCGGGTCGGGGGTCTGCTCCGGCGCGTCGAGGAGCTCGAACACGCGCTCCGCGGAGGCGACGCCCGACTGCAGCAGGTTCGCCATGGAGCCGAGCTGCGAGAGCGGCTGGCCGAGCTGGCGCGAGTACTGGATGAACGCCTGCACGCCGCCGAGGGTGATCGAGCCGTTCGTGACGAACAGGCCGCCGACGACGGCGATGACGACGTAGCCGAGGTTCCCGACGAACATCGTCGCGGGCAGGATGATGCCGCTGATGAACTGGGCGCCGAAGGACGCCTGGTACAGCGCCTCGTTCTCCGCGCGGAACCGCTCGACGACCTCCTTCTGGCGGCCGAACACCTTGACGAGCGCGTGGCCCGTGTAGCCCTCCTCGACCTGCGCGTTCAGCCGGCCCGTGTGCGCCCACTGCGCGACGAACCTCGGCTGCGAGCGCTTCGCCACCATGCCCGCGACGACCGCGGTGAGCGGCACCGTCACGAGCGAGATGAGGGCGAGCTGCCAGGAGATGGAGAACATCATGACGAGGACGCCGACGACCATCAGCAACGAGTTGAGCAGCTGGGAGAGCGTCTGGTTGAGGCTCTGCTGGACGTTGTCGACGTCGTTCGTGACGCGGCTGAGGAGCTCGCCGCGCTGCATCCGGTCGAAGTAGGACAGCGGGAGCCGGTGCAGCTTCTGCTCCACCTCCTCGCGGAGTCGGTAGACGGTGAAGTTCACGACGCGGTTCAGGATGAGCGCCTGCACCCAGCCGAGCACGGAGCCGAGGACGTAGACGGCGAGCGTCACGAGCAGCCAGCCGCGCAGCGCCTCGAAGTCGATGCCCTGTCCCGGCGTCAGCGTCATCGCGGCGATCATGTCCGCCTGGGTCGTCTGCCCCGCCGCGCGGAGCTGCTCGACGATCTGCTCCTGCGTGACGCCGGTCGGCATCTGCCGGCCGATGACGCCCGCGAAGATGACGTTCGTCGCCTCGCCGAGGAGCTTCGGCCCCGTCACCATGAGCGCCGTGCTGACCGCGGCGAGCAGGATTGTCACGGCGATCTGCAGCCGGTGCGGCCGCAGCTTGCCCATGAGGCGCTTCGCCGACGGCCAGAACCGCATGGCCTTCTCCGCCGGCATGCCCATGCCGCCCATCGGGCCCATGCCCGCGCCGCCGCGGCGGCCCGCGGCGATGGTGCGGTTCGCCTGATGCGTCGCGGTGCCCTGGGTCACCGGGGACTCGGACGCGGCCGGGGCGTTCTGCTCGGCAGGAACATCCTGCGTGTGCTCCGTGCTCATGCCGCCTCCTCCGCCTTCAGCTGGGACGCGACGATCTCGCGGTAGGTCTCGCTCGACTCGAGCAGCTCGGCGTGCGTGCCGCGGGCCTGGATCCGGCCGTCGTCGACGACGAGGATCTCGTCGGCGTCGAGGATGGTGGAGACGCGCTGCGCGACGACGATCCGGGTCTGATCCGCCGCCTCTCTCGCGAGCGCCGCTCTGAGCGCGGCGTCGGTGCGGGTGTCGAGGGCGCTGAACGAGTCGTCGAAGACGAGGACCGGGGCGCGCTTGACGAGCGCGCGCGCGATCGCGAGGCGCTGGCGCTGGCCGCCGGAGACGTTCGTGCCGCCCTGCGCGATGGGGGCGTTCAGGCCCTCCGGCATGGCGCGGACGAAGTCCTCGGCCTGCGCGATCCGCAGCGCCCTCCAGAGCTCCTCGTCGCTCGCGTCGGGGAGGCCGAAGCGGAGGTTCGAGGCGACGGTGCCGGCGAAGAGGAACGCGCGCTGCGGGACGAGGCCGACGCGCCCCCACAGCAGATCCGGGTCGAGCTCGCGGACGTCGACGCCGTCGATGCGGACGCTGCCGCCGGTCGCGTCGAAGAGACGCGGGATGAGGTTGACGAGCGTCGTCTTGCCGGCGCCCGTCGAGCCGATGATCGCGGTCGTGGTGCCGGGTCGCGCCGTGAACGAGATGCCCTCGAGCACCGGCTCGTCGGCGCCCGGGTAGCGGAACTCGACGTCGCGGAACTCGACGGTGCCGTCCTGGCTGACCGGCGTGACCGGCTGGAGCGGCACGACGACGCTCGACGGGGTGTCGAGGACGTCCCCGATGCGCTCCGCCGCGACGGCCGCGCGCGGCACCATCATCGACATCATCACGGCCATCATCACGGCCATCAGGATCTGGATGAGGTACTGCAGGAACGCGGTCATCCCGCCGATCTGCGTCGTCCCCGCGTCGATGCCGGCGGCGCCGAACCACAGCACGGCGACCGAGGTGCCGTTCATGATGAGCATGACGATGGGGAACACGATCGCGAAGAGCCGGCCGGCCCTCAGCGCGGTCTCGGTGAGGTCCCAGTTCGCGACGGCGAAGCGCTCCTCCTCGTGCCGCTCGCGGACGAAGGCGCGGACGACGCGGATGCCGGCGAGCTGCTCGCGGAGGATGCGGTTGACGCCGTCGATGCGGGTCTGCATCCGGCGGAACAGCGGGACCATCCGCACGACGATGAAGCCGATCGCGACGAGCAGGATCGGGATCGCGACGCCCATCAGCCAGGACAGCCCGATGTCCTGCTGCAGCGCCATGATGACGCCGCCGATCGCCATGATCGGCGCGCTCACCATGAGGGCGAGGAACATGAAGACGAGGGTCTGCACCTGCTGCACGTCGTTCGTGGTGCGGGTGATGAGGCTCGGGGCGCCGAACCTCCCGACCTCGCGCTCGGAGAACTCGGCGACGTGGGTGAACACCGCCTCGCGCATGTCGCGGCCGAGGCGCATGGCCGAGGCGGCGCCGAACCAGACGGCGGCGATCGCGGCGGCGATCTGCACGAGCGTGCCGCCGAGCATGATCGCGCCGATCCACATGATGCGGCCGATGTCGCCCTTGGCGATGCCGTTGTCGATGATGTCGGCGTTGAGACTCGGGAGGAGCAGGTTCGCCATCGTCTGCACGAGCTGGAAGACGATGACGCCGACGACCAGCCATCGGTAGGGCTTGAGGAAGCGTGCGACGACCCTGATGAGCTTCACGTCGTCGATCCTTGCACGAGGTCAAGTACTTCACAGGAGCGTTCGCCTTCGGCATATCCCCAATCGGGGGTCTCGGCAGAACGCGCTGTCGGTGGTCGCGGCTAACGTCGAGGCATGAACGCCCTGCCTGGAGTCGCGGCCCGTCCGCGACCGCCCGCGGTGCCGCTGCACCGCATCGTGCTCGACTCGCCCGTCGGCCCGATCGAGGTCGTCGGGGACGGGCTCGCCGTGACCGAGGTCACGATCGCGCGGCGCGGCACGCTGCCACGGGCGGCGCTCGGCATCGTGCCGGACGAGGTGCTGGACGCAGCCGCCGTGCAGCTGGCGGAGTACTTCGACGGGAAGCGGCTCGAGTTCGACGTGCCGCTCGCGCCGTCGGGGAACGAGTTCCAGCGGCGCGTCTGGGACCGCATCGCGGCGATCCCCTTCGGACTGGCCGCGACGTACTCGCGCGTCGGCGCCGACCTCGGCTACGCCCGCGAGGCCTCGCGTGCGATCGGCACCGCGACCGGGGCGAACCCCATCACGATCCTCATCCCGTGCCACCGCGTGCTCGCCGCCGACGGCCGGATCACCGGCTACTCGGGCGGCGAGGGCATCCCGACGAAGCAGTTCCTCCTGGACCATGAGGGGATCCCCTACCGATGAGCACGCTGCTCGGAGCCGACGGCATGGCCCGTTGCGCCTGGGTCGGCGCGGATGCCGAGTACGCCCGCTACCACGACGAGGAGTGGGGCGTGCCGCTGCACGGCGACCGCGCGCTCTTCGAGAAGATCGCGCTCGAGGGCTTCCAGGCGGGGCTCTCCTGGATCACGATCCTGCGCCGCCGCCCCGGCTTCCGCGAGGCCTTCCACGGCTTCGACCCGGCGGTGATCGCCGAGTGGGGCCCCGACGACGTCGAGCGCCTCATGCGGGACGTCCGCATCATCCGCAACCGCGCCAAGATCGAGGCGACGATCGGCAACGCCCGCGCGCTCCTCGCCCTCCAGGCCGCCGAGGGCGACGGCGCCCTCGACCGCCTCGTCTGGTCGTTCGCTCCCGCCCGCGAGCCCATTGGCTCCCTGAGCGAGCGCAGCGAGTCGCCTGGCTCCCTGAGCGAGCGCAGCGAGTCGAAGGGCGCCGTCGCCGCATCGAGAGCTCGCCCCCGCGACTTCTCCGGCATCCCCGCCGAGACCCCCGAGTCCAAGGCGCTGTCCAAGGCGCTCAAGGCGCGCGGCTTCCGCTTCGTCGGCGCCACCACGATGTACGCCCTCATGCAGTCGGCGGGTCTCGTCGACGATCACGTCGAGGGGTGCTGGCGGGCGGCATAGCCGACCGGGCGACGGCCGCGTACCGTGAGGCCATGACGGCGGAGCCCGGGACGCGCACGGCGGACGCGCACGAGCCGGGGCGGTTCCTCGGCTGGTTCCGCCGGCCGGGCCTGCGCATGTTCGCCGTCGGCGTGAACGACGGCATCGTCGGCACCGCCGGCGTGCTGCAGGGCTTCGCGGGCGCGGACGCGACCCCGCAGACGATGTTCATCGCCTCCGTCGCCGCGCTCGTCGCCGGAGCGGTCGCCGGCGGCGGCTCCCAGTACGTCGAGCTCGCCGCCCAGCGGGACGCCGAGCAGGCGATCGTGCGCGCCGAGCAGGCGGAGCTCGCCGCCGACCCCGCGGACGCCGCGGAGGACGTCGAGGCCGCGCTCGAGGCCTCTGGCGTCCCCGACGCGCTCGCCTCCGCCGTCGCGGAGCGGCTCACCGCCCACGATCCGATCGGCAGCCAGCTCGCGATCGAGCACGGGATCCCCGACCCGCTCCCCTGGCACGCCCCGGTCCTCGGCGCGCTCGCGCACGCCTTCGCCATCGCGCTCGGCGGGGCGCTGCCGCTCGCGGTGCTGCTGCTCTACCCGGCGGCCTGGGAGTCCTGGGCGCTGTTCGTCGCCGTGCTCGTCTCCGTCGCCGTCGTCTCGGCCCTCATCGCGCTCTCCGCCGGCACGAACCCCTGGCGCGCCCTCCTCCGCATGGTCCTCGTCGGCGTCATCACGATGGTCGCCGCGTTCTTCGCCGGCGAGCTCGCCGCCGTCCTCGACGACACCCTCCGTCCCGCATAGGCGGGAGGCGAGCGTCAGTCGAGCTCGAACCAGAACCGCTTGTTCCCGTCGCGAGCAGCCTCGTACGACCCGCCGTTGGCGAGGATGGTGCGCTCCGACGCGATGTTGCCGTCCTGGCAGACCACGAGCGCCCGTTCGATCCCGAGCCCGCGAGCATGCGCGAGCGCGAGGGCGAGCGCGCGCGAGGCGTGCCCCTCCCGGCGCCGGCTCGGACGGATCGAGTAGCCGATGTGGCCCGACTCCAGGAGCCGGCCCTCGAGCCGGTGCGAGATCCGGATGAAGCCGAGCAGCTCCTCGCCGTCGACGATCCAGAGGAAGTCGGTCGGGATGAGCCCGTCCGCCGAATCCCGTCGGTAGCGGCGCAGCAGCGCGAGGAGCGCGTCGAAGGTGTCCCGCTCCAGGTCCCGCTGGAGCGGCTCCGGGAGGAACCAGTGCCCGTCGCCGTGCAGCTCCTCGAGCCCGCCGAACTCGCGGCGGCACGCCGCCCAGGCCGCGTACCGCTCCGTATCGGGGGCGACGAGCTCGGTCATCGCACCACCCTAGGCGCGCGACGCCCTGGAACCGTCCGGGAACGGTTCAGGAACGGCCCCTACCGTGGCCGCATGAACGCGACGCCGCGCCCGAACGAATCGACCGAGCCGACCGATCCGGCGGAGAACAGCTCCCCCGCGGCGCCCGTGACGCGCGCCGCGCGCTCGGGCCGGACCGCGGCCTCGGCCTCGGCGAAGCCGACGAGCGTGACACCGTCCGTCGCCGAGACCCCGGTCGCTCC
>JAGIAU010000126.1 GCA_017744755.1 Microbacteriaceae bacterium | reverse complement strand
GGCATCGCCGTCGCGGCGGCCGGACGCCCGGCCGCCGGCGGCTCCCGCGCGACCTACCCGTTCTACGCGGAGCGCGTCGACGGGCATCAGGCGGGCATCCTCACCCCCGTGCAGGATCGGCTGCACTTCGCCGCCTTCGACCTCGCCGCCGATGCGACGCGCGAGGATCTCATCGAGCTGCTGCAGGACTGGACGGTCGCCGCCGCCGAGATGACGCAGGGCCGCGAGGTCGGCGACGGCGCGGTCGGCGCGCTCGATCTGCCGCCGGACGACACGGGCGAGGCGCTCGGCCTCCCCGCCTCGGGCCTGACCATCACGATCGGCTTCGGCCCCTCGCTCTTCGACCACCCGGAGCACGGCGACCGCTTCGGGATCGCCGCGCGCCGGCCGGCACTCCTGCAGCCGCTCCCCCGCTTCTCCGGCGATGCGCTCGACGCCGCGCGCTCCGGCGGCGACCTCTGCATCCAGGCCTGCGCCGACGACCCGCAGGTCGCCGTGCACGCCATCCGGAACCTCTCCCGCATCGCCTTCGGCCGCGCCCCGCTGCGCTGGTCGCAGCTCGGATTCGGGAGGACGTCCTCCACGTCGACCGCGCAGGTGACGGCTCGCAACCTCATGGGCTTCAAGGACGGCACGCGGAACCTGAAGGCGGAGGAGCCGTCGACCGCCGCGCAGGTCTGGGTCGAGGCGGGCGACGATCCCGGCGCGGACTGGCTCGCGGGCGGCTCCTACCTCGTCGCGCGCCGCATCCGCATGCTCATCGAGTCCTGGGACCGCGCCCAGCTCGGCGAGCAGGAGACGATCATCGGACGGGACAAGGGCGAGGGCGCGCCGCTGTCCGGCGGCACCGAGTTCACCGAGCCGGACTTCGCGGAGCTCGCCGCGAACGGTCAGCCCGTCATCGCCGAGGACTCGCACCTCCGCCTCGCGCATCCGGACCACAACGGCGGCGCCGCGCTCCTGCGCCGTGGCTACAACTTCGTCGACGGCAACGACGAGCTCGGCCGGCTCGACGCCGGCCTGTTCTTCATCGCCTTCCAGCGCTCGCCGGAGCAGTTCATCACCGTGCAGCGCAGCCTCGCGCGCGACCTGCTCAACGAGTACATCAAGCACGTCGGCTCGGGCATCTGGGCGATCCCGCCGGGGGCTACCGAGGGCGGCTACGTCGGAGCGACACTGTTCGCATGAACGCGCGCGTCTTCGGCTACCCCCTGGCGAGGATCTACCCGCTCTACGTGCAGAAGGTGGAGCGGAAGGGCCGGACGACCGAGGAGCTCGACGAGGTCATCGAGTGGCTCACCGGCTTCGACGAGGAGCAGCTCCGCGCGCACCTGCGCGACGGCTCGACGCTCGAGGAGTTCTTCGCCGACGCGACCCTGCATCCGAACGCCTCGCTCATCACGGGCGTCATCTGCGGCATGCGCGTCGAGGAGATCGAGGACCCGCTCATGCAGCGCATCCGCTACCTGGACAAGCTCGTCGACGAGCTCGCCAAGGGCCGCAAGATGGACAAGATCCTCCGCGAGCCCGCTCGCACCGCGTAGCGGAGGAACGCGCTGACCCGGGCGCGTGGAATCAGGACGCTGCGGCTGGCAGAGTGTCCACGTGCCGATCGAAGTCCCCAAGTACTCTGAGCTTTTCCTCCCTACGATGCGAGCGCTTCGCGCCCTCGGCGGAAGCGGATCCATCTCTGAAATCGTCGAGAAGGTGATTCAGCTTGAAGCCTTCAGCGAGGAACAGCAGTCAGTCCTCCACCGGGGCGGTCCGGAGTCGAAGATCGGTTACCGCATTGCCTGGGCTAGGACGTATCTGAAGTACTTCGGATTTGTCACCAACTCCGAGCGAGGAGTCTGGTCGCTCACCGAGGCTGGCGATCGCTTCTTGGAAGACGGTGCAGCAACTGATGCCGACCGTGAAGAAGCGCTGCGCCGCCTTCGCGCCGCGAAGGTGCGCGAAGCAGCTGAGGCGCGCGCGATTCGATCCATCGACCAGGAACGCTCGAGCACGGAGGCGGAACAGGGGGAAGAGGCGGAGGAGGACCTTGAGGAGCCGACTGAACTGACCGGGGCCTCCTGGAAGCAAAGGTTGATTGCGACCCTCACTTCGTCGAACTTCAGCCCTGCCCAGTTCGAGCGCCTGACACAGCGTCTGCTTCGCGAGGCGGACTTTGAGTCCGTAGAGGTGACCGGCGGAACCGGTGACCAAGGGATCGACGGTGTCGGCGTGTATCGACTCGGGCTGCTCACATTCCCGGTTTATTTCCAGTGCAAGCGGTACTCCGGCAGTGTCGGAGCTGGAGCGGTTCGGGATTTCCGCGGCGCGATGCAGGGTCGGGGGGAGAAGGGGCTGCTCATCACAACAGGTGCGTTCACGAGTGCTGCTCGGGAGGAGGCAAACCGGGCCGGCGCTACGCCGATCGATCTCATCGACGGCGACCGGCTCTGCGACCTCCTGAAGAGCTTCCGCCTGGGCGTGACCTCAGAACTGGTCGAACAGGTCACCGTTTCGTCCGGATTCTTCCGGGAGATCTGAGCACGAACAATTCTGTTGCCAGACGTGGCTTCGCTCGCGCGCCGCGAGCCTGCCAGCATCACATGCCAAGCCATGGTCAACATAGGCGCTATGCCGACTACGAAAAGGTAGTCGGCACAGTCTTCGAAGGACGGCGCCCTCGGCAGCCCCTGCTCAGTCGACGCCCGCGAAGGCCTCCACGGGCGGGCAGGAGCAGAGCAGGTTCCGGTCGCCGTAGGCGTTGTCGATGCGGCGGACCGGGGTCCAGTACTTGTCCTCCGCCACGCCCGGCACCGGGTAGACGGCCTCCTCGCGCGTGTACGGGTGCGCCCAGTCGGCGGCGACGACCGAGTGCGCCGGGTGGGGGGCGTTCACGAGCGGGTTGTCGTCGGCGGGCCAGCGACCGGCCGCGACGGCGTCCGCCTCGGCGCGGATCGCGCGCATCGCCGTGACGAAGCGGTCGAGCTCCGCCGCATCCTCCGACTCGGTCGGCTCGACCATGAGCGTGCCCGGCACCGGGAACGACATCGTCGGCGCGTGGAAGCCGTAGTCCACGAGCCGCTTCGCGACGTCGTCGACGGTCACCCCCGTCGCCTCCTTGAGCGGCCGGAGGTCGAGGATGCACTCGTGCGCGACGAGGCCGCCGGGACCGGCGTACAGCACCGGGTAATCCTCGCGCAGGCGCGCGGCGATCGAGTTCGCGGCGAGCACCGCCGAGGCGGTCGCCTCCGCGAGGCCCTCCGCGCCCATCATGCGGACGTAGGCCCACGCGATCGGCAGGATCGACGGGGAGCCGTACGGCGCGGCGGAGACCGGGGCGCCGCCGTGGGCGATCGAGCCGCCGTCCGCCGTCGCGTGTTCTGCCGACTGCGCCATCGGGTGCCCGGGCAGGAACGGCGCGAGATGCGCCTTCGCGGCGACCGGCCCGACACCGGGGCCGCCGCCGCCGTGAGGGATGCAGAACGTCTTATGCAGGTTCAGATGCGAGACGTCGCCGCCGATCTCCCCGAAGCGGGCGTGGCCGAGGAGGGCGTTCAGGTTCGCGCCGTCGATGTAGACCTGGCCGCCGGCCGCGTGCACGGCCTCGCAGACCTCGCGGATGTCCGTCTCGTAGACGCCGTGCGTCGACGGGTAGGTGAGCATGATCCCGGCGAGGTCGTCGCGGTGCGCCTCGATCTGCGCGCGCAGGTCGTCGAGGTCGATGTCGCCGCCGTGGTGGTCGGTCGCGACGACGACGACGCGCATGCCGGCGAGGACGGCCGACGCCGCGTTCGTGCCGTGCGCGCTCGCCGGGATGAGGACGACGTCGCGGCCCGCCTCGCCGCGCGAGCGGTGGTAGCCGCGGATCGCGAGGAGGCCGGCGAGCTCGCCCTGGCTGCCGGCGTTCGGCTGCAGGCTCACCGTGTCGTAGCCGGTGAGCTCCGCGAGCCAGCCCTCGAGGTCGCGCACGAGGCGGAGGTAGCCCGCCGCGTCCTCCGCGGGGGCGAAGGGGTGCAGCCCGGAGAACTCCGGCCACGTCACGGCCGCCATCTCCGTCGCCGCGTTGAGCTTCATCGTGCAGGAACCGAGCGGGATCATGCCGCGGTCGAGCGCATAGTCCTTCGCCGCGAGGCGCCGCAGGTAGCGCAGCATCGAGGTCTCGCTGCAGTGGGTGTTGAAGGTCGGGTGGGCGAGGTAGTCGATGCCGCGGGCGAGGGCCTGCGGGATGGTGGCGCCCTTCGACTCGCTGCGCTCGCTCAGGGAGTCAGGGTAGCGCTCGCTCGGGGAGCCAGGGCCGTCCGCCCTGGTCCCCTGAGCGAGCGCAGCGAGTCGAAGGGCCTGTCCCGCAACCGCCGACACCAGGGCCGGGACGAGCTCCTCCGCGTCCTCCGCATCCGGCTCGCCGAACGACACCCCGACGACCGAGTCGGAGACGCGGCGGATGAGCACGCCCGCCGCACGCGCCGCGGCGACCGCGGCGTCCGCGTCCGCGACCCGCAGCTGCACGGTGTCGAAGAAGTGCTCGTGCACGACCTCCAGCCCTGCCTCGGCCGCCGCCTCCGCGAACGCGCTCGCCGCGCGGTGGACCTGCTCCGCGATCGCCCGAATGCCCTCCGGGCCGTGGTAGACCGCGTACATCGCCGCCATGACGGCGAGCAGCACCTGCGCGGTGCAGATGTTCGAGGTCGCCTTCTCGCGCCGGATGTGCTGCTCCCGCGTCTGCAGCGCGAGCCGGTAGGCGGGACGGCCGTCCGCGTCGACGGAGACGCCGACGAGCCGGCCGGGGATCTGCCGCTCGAGGCCGGAGCGCACCGCGAGGTAGCCGGCGTGCGGCCCGCCGAAGCCGATCGGCACGCCGAAGCGCTGGCTCGAGCCGACCGCGACGTCGGCGCCGAGGCGGCCCGGCGCGGCGACGAGCGCGAGGGCGAGGAGGTCCGCGGCGACGACCACGAGACCGCCGTCCGCCTGGACGGCGGCGATGACGGCACTCGGGTCCCACAGACGGCCCGAGGCGCCGGGGTACTGCACGAGGACGCCGAACGCGCCCGGCAGCGCGGCCGGCTCGGTCGCCGCGAGGTCGAGGTAGACGAGCTCGATGCCGACCGCCTCGGCGCGGCCGTCGAGGACCGCGCGGGTCTGCGGCAGCACGTCCGCGTCGACGAGGAAGACGTGCGAGGCCGCCTTGGAGGCCCGGCGCGCGAGCAGCATGCCCTCGGCGGCCGCGGTCGCCTCGTCGAGCATCGACGCGTTCGCGACGGCGAGGCCGGTCAGGTCCTCGACCGCCGTCTGGAACGCGAGCAGGGCCTCGAGCCGGCCCTGCGAGATCTCCGGCTGGTACGGCGTGTACGCGGTGTACCAGGACGGGTTCTCCAGGACGTTCCGCTGGACGACCGCGGGCGTGACCGTGCCCGAGTAGCCGAGGCCGATCATGGGCCGCAGCACGGCGTTCTTCGCCGCGAGGGCGCGGAGCTCGGCGAGCGCGGCGCGTTCGCTCGCCGCCTCGGGGATGCGGGAGGCGACGGAACGCGCCCGGATGCCGGCCGGCAGCGCGGCATCCATCAGCTCCGCGAGGGAGCCGAAGCCGACGTCGGCGAGCAGCCGCTCGCGGTCCGCGCCGGTCGCCCCGATGTGCCGCTCCCGGAATGGCGCAGCCATCACTCCGCCTGCCCCGTGATGAGGGCCTGGTAGCCGTCCTCGTCGAGCAGGTCGGCCGGCAGCTCCGCGAACCGGACCTTGATGAGCCAGCCGCCGTCGAAGGGGTCGGCGTTGACGATCTCCGGGCTGTCGATGACGGCGGCGTTGACCTCGACGACCTCGCCGTCGAGAGGGGCGAACAGCTCGCCGACCGACTTCGTCGACTCGAGCTCGCCGACGACCTTGCCGGCCGCGACGGTCGCGCCGACCTCCGGCAGGTCGATGTAGACGATGTCGCCGAGCGCGTCGGCGGCGAAGCGCGTGATCCCCACCGTCGCCGTGTCGCCGTCGATCGCGAGCCATTCGTGCTCGGTCGTGTAGCGGAGGGAGCTCGTGTCAGCCATGTGCGGGCCTTTCGCTTCGTGGACGCCTCGTGGGCGGCGGTGGTCAGGAGCGGGAGTAGAACGGGAGGGGGACGACGGTCGCCGGGAGGCGCGTGCCGCGCACGTCGATCTCGACGGCGGTGCCGGGCACGGCGAGCGCCGGGTCCACGTAGGCCATCGCGATGGGGTGGCCGAGCGTCGGCGACAGCACGCCGCTGGTCACGACGCCGGCCGGCTCCATGCCGCCCTCCGCATAGACCTCGTAGCCCGCGCGGGCGGCGCGCCGGCCCTCGGCGGTGAGCCCCACGAGCACGCGCGCGCCGGGGGGCGGACCGGCGGCCAGCGCCGCGCTGCCGACGAAGTCGGCCGTCTTGGTC
>JAGIAU010000125.1 GCA_017744755.1 Microbacteriaceae bacterium | reverse complement strand
GTCCCGTCCGGCCTCGCCGGCGCGGACATCAGCGAGCTGCTCGACGAGGCGGAGGCCTCGCTGCTGACGCTCGCCGTCGACCTGCCGACGAATCCGGGCCTCATGCTCGGCGCGGCGATCGCGGGCGCGCAGCCGCGCAAGGACAAGCTCGGCATCGTCTCGGACGGCACGCACATCGTCGGCTTCGGCGCCTGGGTCGAGCAGCTCATCGCGGAGTCGACCGGCAAGCTCGGCACCGGCATCCTCCCCGTCGTCCTCGAGCGCGACGCGCCGGAGCTCTCGCTCGGCCTGCCGGATCTGCAGATCGTGCGCCTCGTCGGCGCGTTCTCCGACACCCGCGTCGTCGCCGACGAGGAGATCGAGGTCGCCGGCACGCTCGGCGCGCAGTTCATGGCGTGGGAGGTCGCGACCGCGGTCGCCGGCCGGCTGCTCGGCATCAACCCCTTCGACCAGCCCGACGTCGAGTCGGCGAAGGTCGCGGCGCGCGCGCTCATCGACGACCTGACGCCCCCGCCGCCCGGCGTCGGCATCTCGGAGGCGGCGGAGCCGCTCGCCGGGCTGCTCGCCCAGGTGCCGGCCGACGGCTACGTCGCCGTGCAGGCCTACCTCGACCGCATCGACCACCCGGAGCTCGAGCAGCTCCGGGCGATCCTCGCGGCGCGCACCGGCCGGCCCGTCACCTTCGGCTGGGGTCCGCGCTTCCTGCACTCGACCGGCCAGTACCACAAGGGCGGCCCCGCGCAGGGCGTGTTCCTCCAGCTCGTCGGGACCGAGTCGGTCGACGTCGACATCCCGGACCGTCCGTTCACCTTCGGCCAGGTCATCCGGGCCCAGGCGGCCGGCGACGCCAAGGTGCTGCAGGACCACGGCAGGCCGGTGCTCACGATCGAGGTGCCCGCGGCCGACCCGGCCGCCATCCTCCCCGTGGCGGCGGGATGAGCCCGGCGCCGATCGGGCCGGGCCGGAACCCGCTCCGGCTCGAGGCGGACCGCCGGCTCAACCGCATCGCGGGACCGTCCGGCCTCGTCATCTTCGGCGTGACCGGCGACCTCAGCCGGAAGAAGCTCATGCCGGCGGTGTACGACCTCGCGAACCGCGGCCTGCTGCCTCCGGGCTTCGCGCTCGTCGGCTTCGCGCGCCGCGACTGGGCGGACGAGGACTTCGCGCAGATCGTGCATGACGCGGTCCGCGAGCACGCCCGCACGCCGTTCGACGAGGACGTCTGGAAGCAGCTCGCGAAGGGCATCCGCTTCGTCGCGGGCGACTTCGACGACAACGCCGCCTTCGCGAAGCTCCGCGAGACGATCGAGACGCTCGACCGGGAGCGCGGCACGATGGGCAACCACGTGTTCTACCTGTCCATCCCGCCGAAGTCGTTCCCCATCGTCACGGAGCAGCTCCGCGACTCCGGGCTCGCGCTGCCGGTCGAGGGCCAGTGGCGCCGCGTCGTCATCGAGAAGCCGTTCGGCCACGACCTCGCCTCGGCGCGAGAGCTGAACGACGTCGTCTCGAGCGTGTTCCCCCCGGACTCGGTCTTCCGCATCGACCACTACCTCGGCAAGGAGACCGTCCAGAACATCCTGGCGCTCCGCTTCGCGAACATGCTCTACGAGCCCATCTGGAACGCGAACTACGTCGACCACGTGCAGATCACGATGGCCGAGGACATCGGCGTCGGGGGCCGCGCGGGCTACTACGACGGCGTCGGCGCCGCCCGCGACGTCATCCAGAACCACCTCCTCCAGCTCCTCGCGCTCACCGCGATGGAGGAGCCGGTGTCCTTCAACGCCGCGGATCTCCGTGCCGAGAAGGAGAAGGTGCTCTCCGCGGTCCGGCTGCCGAAGGACCTCGGAACGTACACCGCGCGCGGCCAGTACGCGTCCGGCTGGCAGGGCGGCGACCGCGTGACCGGCTTCCTCGAGGAGCAGGGCATGGACCCGCACTCGACGACGGAGACCTACGCGGCGATGCGGCTCGACATCGACACGCGCCGCTGGGCGGGCGTCCCGTTCTACCTGCGCGCCGGCAAGCGGCTCGGACGCCGCGTGACGGAGATCGCGGTCGTGTTCAAGCGCGCCCCGCAGTACCTGTTCGCCCCCTCGCAGACGGGGTCCCTCGGGCAGAACGCGCTCGTCATCCGCGTGCAGCCCGATGAGGGCGTCACGATCCGCTTCGGCTCGAAGGTGCCGGGCGCGGGGATGCAGGTGCGCGACGTGACGATGGACTTCGGCTACGGGCACGCGTTCACCGAGCAGAGCCCGGAGGCGTACGAGCGGCTCATCCTCGACGTGCTGCTCGGCGACCCGCCGCTCTTCCCGCGCCACGAGGAGGTCGAGCTGTCCTGGAAGATCCTCGACCCGATCGAGGCGTTCTGGGCCGCGCAGGGCGGCCCCGTGGAGCAGTACCGGCCGGGCACCTGGGGTCCCGCGTCGGCCGAGCGACTCATGGCCGCGGACGGCCGGAGCTGGAGGCTCCCATGATCGTCGACCTGCCCAACACGACCGTCTCGGCCATCTCGAAGACGCTCGTCCGGCTCCGCGACGAGGGCGGCGCGGTGGCCCTCGGCCGCGTGCTGACCCTCGTCATCTCGACCGACCCCTCGGTCGAGGAGGTCACGATCGACGCGGCGAACGCGGCCTCGCGCGAGCACCCGATGCGCGTCATCGTGCTCTCGCGCTCCGCCGACGCGGACGCCGCCGCGCCGCGCCTCGACGCTCAGATCCGGATCGGCGGCGACGCCGGCGCGAGCGAGGTCATCGTCGTGCGCGGCAAGGGCGACGCGGGCGCCGACGAGGAGTCGATCGTCACCGGCCTGCTGCTGCCCGATGCGCCCGTCGTCGTGTGGTGGTCGCACGACGCCCCGGACGTGCCGGCGGAGTCGCCGCTCGGCCGCATCGCGCAGCGCCGCATCACGGACGCCGCGACGCGCGCCGACGTGGATGAGGCCTGCGCGGCGCTCTCGCGCAGCCACACCCCTGGCGACACCGACTTCGCCTGGACCCGCGTGACGCTGTGGCGCTCCCAGCTCGCCGCCGTGCTCGACCAGCCGCCCTACGAGCCCGTCGAGTCCGTGGACGTCGTCGGCTCGCTCGGCTCCCCCTCGCTGCGGCTCCTCGGCGCGTGGCTCGGTCAGCAGCTCGAGGCGCCCGTGACGCTCTCCGAGCCCGTCGACGCCGACCAGGTGGAAGGCATCCACGCGGTCCGCCTGCATCGCGCCGGCGGCACGATCGAGCTCGCCCGCATCTCGGGCCAGACGATCCGCCTCACCCAGCCGGGGCAGCCGCAGCACGAGATCACGATCCCGCGCCGCACCATCCGCGAGTGCCTCGCCGAG
This sequence comes from Microbacteriaceae bacterium, assembly GCA_017744755.1. Taxonomy (GTDB): domain Bacteria; phylum Actinomycetota; class Actinomycetes; order Actinomycetales; family Microbacteriaceae; genus 73-13. The sequence goes on along the minus strand of JAGIAU010000125.1, from coordinate 3,128 downwards.
GAGCTCCGCCGCCTCGACCCCGACGAGGTCTACGAGTCGGTCGTGACGAGGGCCCTCCCGGTCGCGGTTAGTGTGGAAGGGTGACGACCGAACCCCGAATCCACGTCCACGAAGATCCCGCCGCGCTCCAGTCCGCGACCGCGGAACGCGTCATCGCGAGGCTGAACCAGGTCATCGGCGAGTTCGACGAGGCGAACGTCGTCCTCACGGGCGGCTCCATCGGCATCGGCGTGCTCGCGGCGATCAACGCCTCGGCGAACCGCGACTCGGTGCGCTGGGACCGCGTGTCGTTCTGGTGGGGCGACGAGCGCTGGCTCCCCCGGGGGGACGAGGAGCGGAACGACCGCCAGGCCCGTGAGGCCCTGCTCGACCACATCCCGGTCGACGAGGCGCGCGTGCACCCCTTCCCCGCCGACGGCGAGGGCCTCACGCTCGACGAGGCCGCGGAGGCGTACGCCGCCGAGCTCGCGGCCGCGGCGCCGGACCATCTCCCGCTGCCGCCGTTCGACATCACGTTCCTCGGCGTCGGCCCGGACGGGCACATCTGCTCGATCTTCCCCGGCACGCCGACCGTCCGGGAGACCGTGAAGACCGTCGTCCCGGTCCGCAACTCCCCCAAGCCGCCGCCGGAGCGCCTCACGCTGACGCTCCCGGTGATCAACTCCTCCGCGCGGGTCGTCGTCGTCCTCGCGGGGGCCGACAAGGCCTCCGTGCTCGGCCTCGCGCTCGCCGGAGCCAGTCCGGACGAGGTGCCGCTCGCCGGCGTCAAGGCGCGTCGCCGGACGACCATCCACGTGGACCGCGCCGCGGCCGCGGACGTGCCGCAGCGGCTCATCGACCCGGGCGAGTTCTGGACCTCCGCCGACGAGCGCTGAGCGGCCGGCTCAGGCCTCGCCGCGGCGCGAGCGGAGCTGCTGCAGCGCCTCCTCGAGGAGCTGCTCCGCCTCGGCGTCCGTGCGGCGCTCCTTCACGTATGCGAGGTGCGTCTTGTACGGCTCGGCCTTCGACAGCGACGGCGGGTTCGCCTTGTCCCGACCGGCGGGGAGGCCCGAGGTCGGCGAGTCGATCGTCATCGGGATCTCCTCGTCGGGGAGCCCGGCGGCGAAGTAGCGCACCGTCTCGTTCCCGAGCCCGTCCCAGTAGGAGACGGCGATCCGCTCCGCGGTGATGCCGCGGTCCTGCTCGCCCATCGGGCCTGCGCCCACTCGCGATCCCCTGATCGCACTGCCGCCAGTCGCCACGCCGTCCCCTTCGCGCGTTCCGTGTTCTTCGGAGTCCTTCGGGCTACGCGCCCGCGTACTTCGCGATGATCCCGAGCACGACGATGCTCACGATCCAGACGACGCCGAGGATGATCGTGATCCGGTTCAGGTTCCGCTCGGCGACGCCGGAGGCGCCGAGGCTCGAGGTCACGCCGCCGCCGAACATGTCCGAGAGCCCGCCGCCGCGTCCCTTGTGGAGCAGGATGAGCAGCGTCAGCAGCAGGCTGGTGATCCCCAGGATGATCTGGAGGATGATCTGCAGAACAGGCACGAATCCCTCTCTCGCCGTTGGAACGGCCCTGAAAGTCTAGCTCAGACCCCGACGTGCTTCTGGAAGCGCGCGATCGCGGCGAACTCGACCGGGTCGAGGCTGGCGCCGCCGACGAGCGCGCCGTCGATGTCGGGCTCGCGGAGGAAGCCCGCGATGTTCCCCGACTTGACGGAGCCGCCGTAGAGGATGCGCGTGCGGTCCGCCGCCGCATCGCCCAGGACCTCGCGGATCGTGGTGCGGAGCGCCGCGCAGACCTGCTGCGCCTGCTCGGCCGTCGCCGCCTGGCCGGAGCCGATCGCCCAGACCGGCTCGTAGGCGATGACGAGCTCCGCGTCGGCCTGCAGCGTTCCGAGGACGGCCCTGAGCTGCGCGACCGGCACCGCGGACGCGCCGTGCCGCTCGAGGTCCTCCGCCGTCTCGCCGACGCACAGCACGGGGACGATGCCGTGGCGGATGGCCGCGCCGACCTTCGCGGCGCAGATCTCGTCGGTCTCGCCGTGGTACTGACGGCGCTCCGAGTGGCCGACGAGCACGTAGCCGGCCTTGAGGGCCTTGAGGAACGCGCCGGAGATCTCCCCGGTGTAGGCGCCCGAGTCGTGCTGGGACAGGTCCTGGGCCCCGAAGCCGAGGCGGAACCGGTCGCCCTCGATGAGCGTCTGCACCGAGCGGAGGTCGGTGAAGGGCGGGAAGACGACGACCTCGGCGCCCGCGGCGTCGTAGGTGTGCTTGCCCTCCTCGAGCGTCCACGCGAGCTTCTGCACGACGCCGATCGCCTGCAGGTGGTCGAGGTTCATCTTCCAGTTGCCCGCGATGAGCGGGACGCGCTGCTGCGCCATCGGTCCTACGCCTCCCAGCCGAGCGCCACGAGGCCCGGCAGCTGCTTGCCCTCGAGGAACTCGAGGCTCGCGCCGCCGCCCGTCGAGACGTGGCCGAAGTCCTCGTCCGCGAAGCCGAGCGCGCGGACGGCCGCGGCCGAGTCGCCGCCGCCCACGACGCCGAACGCGCCCGCGGCCTTCAGATCGGCGAGCGCCTGCGCGACCGCCCTCGTGCCGCCCGCGAAGGCGGCGAATTCGAACACGCCCATGGGGCCGTTCCAGAACACGGTGCGCGAGTCGGCGACCGCGGCCGCGAACGATCTCGCGGACTCCGGGCCGATGTCGAGGCCGATGCCGGAGCCGCCGAACGACGAGGACTCGATCGCGTCGGCCGGGACGACCTCGTGCGCCGCGTCGGCGGCGAAGCGCTCTGCGACGACGATGTCGGTCGGCAGCACGATCTCGACGCCGAGCTCCTGGGCCTTGGCCAGGTAGCCCTGCACGGCCGGGATCTGATCCGCCTCGAGCAGGCTCGCCGCGACGGCGTGGCCTTCGGCCGCGAGGAAGGTGAAGAGCATGCCGCCGCCGACGACGAGTCGCTGCACGCGGGGCAGCAGCGAGTCGATGACGGCGAGCTTGTCCGAGACCTTCGAACCGCCGAGGATGACCGTGTACGGCGCCTCCGGACGGGTCGTCAGGCGCTCCAGCACGTCGAGCTCGCGCTCCACGAGGAGGCCGGCCGCGCTCGGCAGCAGGCCCTCGACGTCCGTGACGGAGGCC
>JAGIAU010000124.1 GCA_017744755.1 Microbacteriaceae bacterium | reverse complement strand
GATCAAGACCGGCTCGCTCGCGCGCGCCGACCGTACCGCGAAGTACAACCAGCTCCTGCGCATCGAGGAGGAGCTCGGCGAGGCGGCGGTCTACGCCGGCCGCGGCGCGTTCCCGCGCTTCCGGGCCTGAGCAATTCCGCGCTGACCTGGCCTCGGAAAAGGCCAGGTCAGCGGTCACTTTCAACCAAAGCTTGAACCCAAACCCCCCGTTCGGGGGTGGGGTTCGGCAGCACCCGGCTGGTAGCCTGTCAAGGCCCTTCCGGTTGCTCGCATGTTCGGCTCCGGGCCGCAACATGGGGCAACCGTCATATGAAGCGCGTTCTCACCATCGTCGCCGCGACTGCTCTCCTCGTCGGAATGAGCCTCCCGGCCGCCGCCCTCTCGAAGCCGGATACGTCAGCTACGAGCGGTCAGACGACCCCCGGCGCGGTCGCCAAGGAGCAGGGGCTCGACGTCGCTGTCACGGTCGCGTCCGCCCCGCTGCCCGAGCGCGACGGCTACGCGGCCGAGCCCAAGCCGGCGCCCGTCCCCGTCGCCCCCGCCTACGCCTCCGGGGCGTACACCGGGCCCGTGCCGGACGCGTTCCTCGGCATGTTCTCCGTCTGGCCGGTCGCCGGGGGCGTGCTCGCCGACGGCTTCGGCTACCGCGACGGCGGCGAATTCCATGGCGGGATCGACGTCATCGCCCCCGGAGGCACCCCGATCGTCGCGGTCGGCGCCGGCACCGTCGTGCAGATCGACGGCGGCGGCGGCTGGGGCCAGTACGTCAAGATCGACCACGGCGGCGGCGTGCAGACGCTGTACGCGCACATGATCGCCGGTTCGCCGGTGGTCGGCGTGGGCCAGTTCGTCGAGGCGGGTCAGGTGATCGGCCTCGTCGGCTCCACCGGCTACGCGACGACGACGCACTGCCATCTCGAGGTGTACGTCGAGGGCGGTCGCGTCGACCCCATGCAGTTCTTCGCCCTCTGAGCGCCGGGCTGCTGACCGGCCCGCACGCCGCAGGGCCGTTGTCAGGGGCCTGGCCGTAGCCTGGACGCATGCCCACCCGCACGCGCGACCCGAGGGACCAGGCGCCTCGCCAGGTGCCGGTCCGCATGCGGGAGGAGTCCGCGCCGGAGCGCTGGCTGCGCACCCTGCGGGTGTCCGGGTTCTCCGTCATCGCGCTCGGACTGCTCGCCCTCGCGGTCGTCGTCCTCGCCCCGAGCCTGCGCCTGCTCGTCGAGCAGCAGCAGCAGATCGCCGTCCTCGAGCGCAGCGTCGCCGCGGGCCAGGCGCAGGTCGGCGACCTGCAGTCCGAGCTGAACCGCTGGGCCGACCCCGCCTACATCGAGGCCCAGGCCCGCCAGCGCCTCCTCTTCGTCTACCCGGGCGAGGTCAGCTTCCTGGTGACGAACGCGCCCGCGGAGGAGGAGGCCCCGCTCGACGGCGGCCTCCCCGTCTCCGACCAGCTCCAGGCGACTCGCGTCGACTGGCTCGGCGCGCTGCTCGCCTCCGGCTACGGCGCCGGCCTGACGACCGCGCCGGCCGACCAGCTCGCCGTCGTGGGGGAGGCGGCGCCATGAGCGAGGTCGCCGCCGCCGACATCGAGGCCGTCGGCCGCCAGCTCGGCCGTCCCGCGCGGGACGTCGTCGCCATCGCGGCGCGCTGCGTCTGCGGGGCGCCCACCGTCGTCTGCACGCGCCCGCGGCTCGCCGACGGAACGCCCTTCCCGACGTTCTACTACCTGACGCACCCTGCGGCGACGGCGGCCGCGTCACGGCTCGAGGCCGCGGGACGGATGCCCGCCTACCAGGCGCTGCTCGTCGAGGACGAGGGCGTCGGCGCGGCCTACCGAGCGGCGCACGAGGCCTACCTCGCCGACCGCGAGGCCCACGGCGAGGTCCCGGAGATCGCCGGCTATTCCGCGGGCGGCATGCCCGAGCGGGTCAAGTGCCTGCACGCGCTCGTCGGCCACGCCCTCGCGGCGGGTCCCGGCGTCAACCCCATCGGGGACCTCGCGCTCGCGGAGCTCGCGGTCATGCCCGGCGGCTGGCGGCCGGACGTGTGCGAATGCGAGCCGGGCGCATGAAGGGGCGTTCCGCCGCGCGCCGTCGCGGGCGTTCCATCGCCATCGCGATGCCCTTCGCCGCGCTGCTCGCCGTCGGCGCGGCGGTCACGGCCCATGCCGACTCGATCCGCGACGCCGAGTACTGGCTCACGGAGTACGGCATCCGGCAGGCCTGGACGGTGACGCAGGGCCAGGGCATCACGATCGCCGTCATCGACACGGGGGTCGACGCGACCGTCCCGGACCTGAAGGGCGCGGTGCTGCCGGGCGCCGACTTCTCCGGCGAGGGCGACCCGCGCGGCTGGGAGCCGGTCGGCGCGCAGGACTCGGAGCACGGCACGCTCGTCGCCTCGATGGCAGCCGGCCGCGGCAAGGGCCCGAACGAGGGCCTCATCGGCGCCGCACCCGGGGCCATGATCCTGCCGCTGTCGATCACGCTCGGCGACGAGCTCGTCGACTCGGACACCCAGATCGCCGAGGCGGTCCGCTACGCCGTCGACCACGGCGCCCAGGTCATTAACATGTCGCTGACGCGGAACACGCTCGACTGGCCGACCAGCTGGGACGACGCGTTCTCCTATGCGGCCGAGCACGACGTCGTCGTCGTGGCCGCCGCGGGGAACCGCGGCTCCGGCACGACCGTCGTCGGCGCCCCCGCGACGATGCCGGGCGTGCTGACGGTCGCCGGGGTCGACCACGACGGGGTGGCGAGCTTCGACGCGTCCTCGCAGGGCATCACGGTCGCGATCGCGGCGCCGAGCGAGGGGCTCGTCGGGGCCGCGCCCGGCGGCACCTATCGCGCCTGGAGCGGCACGAGCGGGGCGGCCCCGATCGTCGCCGGCATCGTCGCGCTCGTGCGAGCGGCGCACCCCGACCTCGACGCCGCGAACGTCATCAACCGCATCGTCGCGACGGCGCACGACCGCGGCGAGGCGGGCTACGACCCGTACTACGGCTACGGCGTCATCGACGCGGCCGCCGCGGTCAGCGCCGAGGTCCCCGTCGTCGCGGCGAATCCCATGGGCAGTCTGGCCGACTGGATCGCCGTCTACCGACCGGCCGTCGTCGACCCCGCCGTCCGGCCGACGCCCGTCGTCGTCGTGCCGCAGCCCGATCCGCTCACCGAGCCGACGGCCGGCGGACCGTTCGGCAAGGTGCTCGCCCCGCTCGAGCTGCTGCGCACCGCGGGGCCGGGCGTCCTCGCCGTCGTCGCGTTCGCCTTCGGGCTCGCGGGCCTCGCCGTATGGGCCATCCGCCGGGCGGACGGGGCTCGGCGCAGCCGATAGACTCGACGCGCACTTCGCGTCCGTGTTCGAGGGGATAACCACCACGTGCCCAAGATCCTGATCGTCGGCGGCGGCTACGCCGGCTTCTACACCGCCTGGAAGCTGGAGAAGCACCTGCGTCGCGGCGAGGCCTCCGTCACGCTCGTCGACCCGCTGTCGTACATGACGTACCAGCCCTTCCTCCCCGAGGTCGCGGCCGGCTCGATCCAGCCCCGTCACGTGGTCGTCGCCTTCCGCCGGCACCTGAAGAAGACCCGGATCGTCAGCGCCCGCATCACGGCGATCGACCCCGAGGCGAAGGTCGCGACCTTCACGCCGCAGGACGGCGAGCCGTGGCAGGAGGAGTACGACGTCCTCGTCGTCACCGCCGGGTCGATCACGCGCACGTTCCCGATCCCGGGCATCGCGGACTCCGCCTTCGGCATGAAGAACATCGAGGAGGCCGTCGGCATCCGCGACCGCCTCATGGGCAACTTCAACCGCGCGTCGAACCTGCACGACTCCCCGCTCAAGCGCCGCCTGCTCAACGTCACCGTCGTCGGCGGCGGCTTCGCCGGCGTCGAGGCGATCGCGGAGCTGCGCAGCCTCTCCTCCTACCTCGTCGGCAAGTACCCGACGATCGACTTCGAGGAGACGAGCTTCCACCTCGTCGAGGCGATGGGCCGCATCATGCCCGAGGTCTCCGCGAAGAACGCGGAGTGGGTCGTCCGCGACCTGGAGAAGCGCGGCGTGAACGTCCACCTCAACGCGCAGCTCGTCGGCGCCGAGGGCGGCGTCATCGAGCTCGCGACGGGCGAGAAGTTCGAGACCGACCTGCTCATCTGGACCGCGGGCGTCATGGCGCACCCGTCGGCCAAGGGCTTCGGGCTCCCGCAGGACGAGCGCGGCCGCATCCGCGCGAACGCGGCGCTCCAGGTCGTCACCGCCGAGGGCGCTGTCGTCCCGGGCGTGTGGTCCGCTGGCGACGTCGCCGCCGTCCCGGACCTCTCGGGCAGCAGCCCGCTGCCGGACAAGACCTGCGTGCCGAACGCGCAGCACGCGGTCCGCCAGGCGAAGCGCCTCGCGAAGAACCTCGTCGCGGAGCTCCGCGGCGAGGCGCCGATCGACTACAACCACAAGAACGCGGGCGCCGTCGCCGGCCTCGGCCTCTACAACGGCGTCATGCAGTCGGGCAGGTTCTCGCTGCGCGGCTTCCCGGCGTGGGTGGCGCACCGCGGCTACCACGGCCTCGCGATGCCGACGTGGGAGCGCAAGCTCCGGGTCGTCGGCGACTGGGCCGGCAACTTCTTCCTGAAGCGCGAGCTCGCGTCGCTGGCCCTCGGCCGCCCGCGCGCGGTCTTCCAGGAGTACGCCCTGCGCCCCGCCGCGCGGCCCCGCGCGGATGAGCACGCCACGCCGACCGTCGCCGACAAGGCGCCGACCGCGTCCGTGGCGACCGCCGCCGCGCCGGCCGCTCCCGTCGCCGAGAAGGCCCCGGCCAAGCCGCGCACGCGCAAGCCCGCCGCCCCGAAAGCCGAGTAGCGCCCGCTACGCTGAACCTGCCCCGGTAGCCCAACGGCAGAGGCAGGCGACTTAAACTCGCCCGAGTCTGGGTTCGAGTCCCAGTCGGGGCACCGGTCGGGGGAGTGATGGTCGCAATCGGAGCAGAACCGGTCCGGAGGGTCGGGGGCTGGTGGATCGCCGCGTTCTCGGCGGCCTGGCTCGGCCTGTGGATGGCCCAGCTCGCCCCCGTGCAGTACCTGCTGCCGACCCAGGTCGACGGGCTCTTCGAGGGCGGCGACTGGAAGCGGTCGACGCTCGACTTCGGCCTCATCGCCGGCTCCGCGGCGATCGCCTCGATCATCGCGTACCCGCTCGCCGGGGCGCTCTCGGATCGGACGACGGGGCGCTTCGGCCGCCGCCGGCCGTGGATCGTCATCGGCGCGCTGCTCTTCGCGCTCTCCCTGCTCGCGCTCGGGGTGCAGACGACCGTCGCCGGGATCATGGTGTTCTGGGCCCTCGCGAGCGCCGGGTTCTGCGCCCTCACCGCGGCGCTCACGGCGCTCATCGCCGATCAGGTGCCGGTCGGCCAGCGCGGCCTCGTCTCGGGCCTCGCCTCGGCACCCCAGGCGATCGGGATCATCCTCGGCGTCATCCTCGTCACCGAGCTCTTCGTCGGCATGCTCGCCGGCTATGCGGCGCTCGCCGTGCTGCTCCTCGTGCTCGTCGCGCCCTTCCTCCTCCTCGTCCCCGATCCGCCCCTGCGCCGTTCGCAGCGCCCGCCGCTCACCTTGCGGGCGCTCGTCACCGGCTTCTGGATCAGCCCGCGCGCCTACCCGGACTTCGGCTGGACGCTGCTGAGCCGCGTCCTCGTGAACATCGGGAACGCGCTCGGTACCGGCCTGCTCCTCTACTTCCTCCTCTTCGGCCTCGGCCGGGAGCATGCGGAGGACGACCTGCTCGTGCTCATCGTGATCTACGCGATCGCGAGCGTCGTCGCGTCCGTCGTCTGCGGTCAGCTCTCCGACCGGCTCGGACGCCGCCGCGTGTTCGTCCTCATCGCGGCGGGGGCGCAGGCGCTCGGCTCGCTCGGCATCGCCGCGTTCCCGTCCTTCGAGACGGCGATCGTCGGGGCGGCGCTCGCCGGGCTCGGCTACGGCTGCTTCCTCTCCGTCGACCAGGCGCTCGCCACCCAGGTGCTGCCCGATGCGGCGAGCCGCGGGAAGGACCTCGGCATCATGAATCTCGCCAGCGCGATCCCCCAGGCGCTCGGGCCGATGCTCGGGGCGCTCATCGTGCTCGTCTTCGGCGGGTTCCCGGCGCTCTTCGTCGCCTCGGCGGTCGTCGGGGTGCTCGGCGCCCTCGCGATCCTGCCGATCCGGAGCGTCCGATGATCGCGCTGCGACGGCCCTCTGGCACCCCCTGGCGGACGCCGTCGACGTGGTGGCGCGCGCTCGATGCCGCGACGGCCGGCCTTGACGCGCCGCTCGGCGTCGTCGCGCAGGACGCGCTCGCGGCGAACGCCTACGACCTGCTCGACCGCGCGGCCGGCCTGCCGATCCGCGTCGCGTCGAAGTCGGTGCGGATCCGCGGCGTGCTCGACGCCGTCCTCGCGCTGCCGGGCTACCGGGGCGTGCTCGCCTACAC
>JAGIAU010000123.1 GCA_017744755.1 Microbacteriaceae bacterium | reverse complement strand
GGGGGAAGGCGGGCTCGGGAGCCGCCGGGGCCGCCTCGGCGACCGGGGCCGCGGGAGCGTTCTCCGGGGCGTTCTCCGTCTGGATGCGGTCGCCCGTAAGCTTGCCGCTCGGCAGGAACCGGGCCGTGATCTTCCCCTCGAAGTGCGTCGGCGTGACGTCCACGACGATCGTCACGCGCGTCGGCAGCGGCTTCGTGATGTCGAGCGTCATCGTCACGACGTCGCCGGACTGCGTGACCGCGACCGGGGTGAGCACCATCTTGCTGCCGAGGATCTCCAGCTTGATCTCGCCGTCCGCCTCGGTGAAGACGAAGGTCGATTCGGACGTGCCGACGATGGTCTGCTGGGTCACTGCCCAGGTGCCGAGGATGGAATTAGCCACAGGGGGAGCCTTCCGGGTAGGAGTCGGACGCGGCGCGCTTCGTCGGGCGCCGGTGAACCAAGGGTAAGCGAATGAGTCCGATCGTTGTAGGGATCGACGGGCCGGCGGGCTCGGGCAAGTCGTCGGTGTCGCGCGCCGCCGCCGCGGCCCTCGGGTTCCGCTATCTCGACACGGGCGCCGCGTACCGCGCCATCGCCTGGAACGGCCTCGAGACCGGCGCCGATCTCACCGACCCCGCCGTCGTGCTGCACCTCGTGGAGACGACGGACCTGGAGACGGCGCTCGACCCGGCCGAGCGCTGGGTCCGCGTCGGCCCGCGGGATGTCACGACCGCCATCCGGGAGCCGCGCGTGAGCGCCGCGACGACCTGGGTCGCCCGCAACCAGGCCGCGCGCGACCGGCTCAACGCGTGGTTCCGCGAACTGATCGCCTCGGCCGAGCCCGGCATCGTCGTGGAGGGCCGCGATGTGACGACCGTCGTCGTGCCCGACGCGCCGGTGCGCATCCTGCTCACCGCCGAGCCGGAGATGCGCGCGCTGCGCCGCGCCCGCGAGCTCGAGGAGGCGGGGAACGCGCAGGACGCGGCGGACGTGCTCGCCGCGATCGCCGAGCGCGACGCGCGGGACTCCGCGATGGTCGAGTTCCTGAACGCGGCACCGGGAGTGGACACGATCGACTCGACGTCGCTGTCCTTCGATGAGACGGTTGACGCCGTGGTGGCGAGAGCGAGGCAGGCATGACGGAGCACGCGACGGGCGAGCCGGAATTCGACGACGCGGCGGTCCCCGCGCTCGACGAGACCGAGGCGGAGCGCCTGCGCAGCCTCGACGACGAGATCGCGACGGCCCGCGCCGAGTCGCTGCGCGCCGGCCTGCAGGACTACGAGCTCGACGAGGACGACATCGAGATCCTGCAGGGCGAGCTCGGCGACGGCGAGGAGTTCGTCGCGACGCCCGCGCTGCCCGTCGTCGCGATCGTCGGCCGGCCGAACGTCGGCAAGTCGGCGCTCGTCAACCGCATCATCGGCCGTCGCGAGGCCGTCGTCGAGGACACCCCCGGGGTCACGCGCGACCGCGTCAGCTACAAGGCCGAGTGGAACGACCGCCGCTTCACCGTCGTCGACACGGGCGGCTGGGAGCCGGACGCCCGCGGCATCGATGCGGCCGTCGCCGCCCAGTCCGAGGTCGCGATCGATCTGTCCGATGTCATCCTGTTCGTCGTCGACGCCATGGTCGGCGCGACGGCGACGGACGAGCACGTCGTGCGGCTGCTGCGCCAGTCGAGGAAGCCCGTCTTCCTCGTCGCCAACAAGATCGACGACGTCGTCCAGGAGCCCGAGGCGGCGCCGCTGTGGAACCTCGGCCTCGGCGAGCCGCATCCCGTCTCCGCGATCCACGGGCGCGGCGTCGCCGACCTCCTCGACAAGGTGCTCGACGTCCTGCCGCAGGAGTCCGCCGTCGCCCGCCCCGAGCTCGTCGGCCCGCGCCGCGTCGCGATCATCGGCCGCCCGAACGTCGGCAAGTCCTCCCTGCTCAACAAGACGGCGGGGGAGGAGCGCGTCGTCGTCAACGAGCTCGCCGGCACGACCCGTGACCCCGTGGACGAGCTCGTCGAGCTCGGCGGCAGGCCGTGGCGCTTCATCGACACCGCCGGCATCCGCCGCCGCGTGCACCTGCAGCAGGGCGCCGATTTCTATGCGACGCTGCGCACCTCCGCCGCGCTGGAGCGCGCCGAGGTCGCGGTCGTCGTGCTCGACGTCACCGAGCCGATCAGCGTGCAGGACCTCAAGATCGTCGACCTCGTCCTCGAGTCGGGTCGTGCGCTCGTCCTCGCCTACAACAAGTGGGATCTCCTCGACGACGACCGTCGCTACTACCTCGAGCGCGAGATCGAGCAGGAGCTCGGCCATGTCACCTGGGCGCCCCGGGTGAACATCTCCGCGAAGACCGGCTGGCACATCGGCAAGCTCGTCCCCGCGCTGGAGACGGCGCTCGAGTCGTGGGACACCCGCATCCCGACGGGCAAGTTCAATGCGTTCCTCGCCGAGCTCACCCAGCAGCACCCGCATCCGGTGCGCTCCGGGAAGCAGCCGCGCGTGCTCTTCGGCACGCAGGCCGGCACGCGTCCGCCGACCTTCGTGCTGTTCACGACCGGCTTCCTCGACCCGCAGTACCGGCGCTTCATCCAGCGCCGCCTGCGCGAGGTCTTCGGCTTCGAGGGCTCCCCGGTCGTCGTCAACATGCGCGTCCGCGAGCGCCGCACCCGCTGAGCGCGGCTCCGCCGCCCCTTCCCCTTTCCCCCTTTCGTTCGCTCAGGGTGTTCTGCGCCCACTCAGGGTGCTTTTGGCCCTGACGAGACGAAGAACACCCTGAGCGAGCGTCGGGGTATCTGGGGGTGCGGGTTGTGCACAGGGAGTGGGGGAGCCGATCCGTGCACATTCTGGGTCTCTGAACGGCCGGGGCTTCTCGCGTTGCGGCAGGATCGCCCCCATGAACGCGCAAGTGAGGGTGCGGCAGGGCGCCGTGCACGCCGCCGAGTGGTGGTCGTCGCTCAGCGGAGCCGAGCGGCAGATCGAGCTCGCCGTCGACTGTCAGCGCGCGGCCCGGCGCCCGTTGGTGTTCTCCCATGCGACGGCCGCAGCGCTCCACGGCATACCGGTCATCGGCGGCTGGCCCGAGCGGGCGCATGCCACGGTGGCTCCTGGTTCCGATCAGTCGAATCCGTCGATGATCCGGACCGAGCGCCGGCTCGACCCGATGGACGTCTGCGTGACGGCCTCCGGGCTCCGTGCGACGGGCCTGGCGAGGACCGCGCTCGACCTCGCCGCGACGCGGGGCGCGCTCGCCGGCATCGTGGCCTATTCGCATCTGCGGCGGCATCGCAGCCTCGAGATCGAGGAACTCCGGACCGGGATCCGACGCGCCGGGCGCATGGCGGGCATCCGCATCGTGCGCGAGTCCCTCGGACGCAGCACCGCCGACTCCGACTCCCCCCTCGAGTCGCTCGTCGTCGCACGATGTCAGGAGTACGGCTTCGTCGTCCCGGAGCAGCAGCGGCGCGTGGTCTCGATCTCCGGGAACGTCTACTTCGTCGACTTCGCCTGGCTGGACGGCCGCATCCTGGGAGAGGCCGACGGCTATGGCAAATACGGCGATCCGGCCTTGCTGGCCGGTCGGGAGCCGGCGGATGTCGTCTACCGAGAGAAGCTCCGCGAGGACGAGATCCGGCTGGCGACCGGCGCGTTCTTCCGCGCATCCTGGGAGGACGCGTGGCACGGCGAGCCGCTCCGTCGGCTTCTCGTCCGCGTCGGGGTCCCGAGATCCGTCGGCGCCCCGGCGTCCCGGCGCTCGCTCAGGGTGTTCCTCTCCGTTTCAGGGTGATTTTCACCCTGAACGAGCGCAGAACACCCTGAGCGAGATCAGTCCGCGGCGGGCTGGGCGGCCTTCGCGGCCTCGTACTTGGCGCGGACCTCGGTCATGTCGAGGGCCTTCACCTGCTCGATGACGGACTCGAGCGCCGGGCCGGGGAGGGCGCCGGGCTGGCCGAAGATCGGGATGCCGTCGCGGTAGATGACGAGTGTCGGGATCGAGGAGATCCCGTACTCCGCCGCGAGCTGCTGCTGATCCTCGGTGTCGACCTTCGCGAAGGTGATGTCCGGGTGCGTCTCCGAGGAGCGCTCGAAGATCGGGGCGAACTGCCGGCACGGACCGCACCAGGCGGCCCAGAAGTCGATGAGCACGATCCCGTCCTTGTTGACGGTCTCGTCGTGGATGTCCTTCGTCAGCTCGAGCGTGGCCATGCTCAGTGCAACCCTCCCGCCGGGGCGGTCATTCCCTCGGGGAACTCGAGGTCGTTCGCCGGGTCGTGCACCGGCCCGTCCGTCGAATCGCCGGCACCGGGCCCGTGGCCGTGCCCGCCGCCGAGCTCGGAGGCGGGACGGCGGATGAACAGCGCGAGCACGATCGGGGCGATGGCGGCGAACGCGGCGACGAGGAACGCGACATGCGTGCCCGCGACGACGGCCTCCGCCTCGCTCGCCCCGGCGCCCCCGACCGCTGCCGCGGAGCCGAGCGTGAACACGACGATGAGCGCCGCGGTGCCCGCCGCGCCGAAGAGCTGCTGCGCGGTGCCGACGACGGCGCTGCCCGAGGCGTAGAGCTTCGGGGTGAGCGCGCCCATCGCCGAGTTCATGAGCGGCGGGAACGTGAAGGCGAGCGAGACGGACATCGCGATGTGCAGCGCGATGATGACCCAGATCGGCGTCTCGGTCCCGAGGAACGTGGCGAAGCCGACGAGTGCGAGCCCGGAGAGGATCGTCGCGGGGACGAGCAGCGGACGCGGGCCGAGGCGGTCGTAGAGGCGGCCGACGAACGGACCGGCGACGCCCTGCAGGAGGCCGCCGGGGAGGACCGCGAGACCGGCGACGATCGGCTCGTAGCCGAGGCCGTCCTGGATGTAGATCGGCAGCAGGATGATCGAGCCGAACATGACCGCGACGACGACGGCCATGAGCCCGATCGCGACGGCGAAGCCGGGCTGCGCGAAGGTGCGCAGGTCCATGAGCGGCGCGTCGCGCCGCTGCAGCACGATCTGCCGCCAGATGAACAGGCCGAGCGCGACGGCGCCGATGACGATGGGGATCCACGGCTCGAGCGGCACGTGCCCGCGGACGGCGTTCGAGGTCTCCGAGAGACCGTAGACGAGACCGCCGAAGGCGAGCGCCGCGAGCGGGATGGAGAGCACGTCGATGCCGACCTTCGCCGTCTCGGAGACGTTCTCCATCTTCCAGATGCCGAGCGCGAGCGCGGCGAGGCCGAAGGGCAGCACGAGCCAGAACACCCAGCGCCAGTCGAGCGAGTTCAGGATCACGCCGGCGACGAGCGGGCCGAGCGCCGGGGCGACCGACATGACGATCGTGATGTTCCCCATCATCTTGCCGCGCTCGTGCGGCGGGACGAGCGTCATGATCGTCGTCATGAGCAGCGGGATCATGACGCCCGTGCCGACGGCCTGCACGACGCGCGCGACGACGAGCATGGAGAAGTCGGACGCGATCGCGGCGAGGAACGTGCCGAGCGAGAAGAGCGCGATCGCGGTGATGTACACCTGCCGCGAGGTGAAGCGGCGCATGAAGAAGCCGGACAGCGGGATGACGACGGCCATCGTCAGCATGAAGGCGGTCAGCAGCCACTGGGAGGTGGCCGGCTCGATGCGCAGCTCCTCCATGATCTTCGGCAGGGCGACGCCGATGATGGTCTCGTTGAGCATGACGACGAACGCCGACGCGAGGATCAGGTAGATCACCAGTCGGTCGCGGGCGGTCATCGAAGCGGGGAGCTTCGGGGCGGAGTCGGAGGGGGCGTCGGGGGTCATCGGAGTGGCAGTCGGCTCAGGCATCGATTCAGGGTAAGCGCGTGCACCGACATCGGCATTCCCCGAAGACGGAACTTCGGGCGATAAACTGGTGACACCGAGGGGCGACGGCGTCCGTCGCCCGTTCCGGAGCCCGGTCAGGAGCGCGTCAGCGAGCCCCCAGCGGCCACGGATTCGCGATCCACTCGCCCCGCGCGGCGGCGGGCACGACCGGCAGCTCGAGGCTCGCCGACGCGATCGTGCGCACGGAGGGCACGTAGTCGGCCTCGGTCGCCGTGTTCGGATCGATGAACGCGCCCGGGTTGTGCTCCAGCACGGGGAACTTCCCGCCCGTGACCACGACGCGCAGCCGCTCGCCGGGCTGGAGCTCGATCGACATGGGCCGCAGGTGCACCGTGATCGTCTCGACGCGGCCGGGCTCCGTCGCCGTCGGCCTGCCGCGGCCGTGCCGGTAGCGGGAGCGTGCGACGCCCTCGTTCACGATCCGCGCCGCGCCGTCCGCGCCCACCACGTCGAGCTCGACGAACCAGTCCGCGTCGGTGCCGGTCGTCGCCGCGTGCAGCACGGCCCGCGGCCAGCCGGTCGCCTCGAGCGGCGCGAGGATCGGGCCCGTCTCGTAGACGAGCACGTTCCGTCCGCCCTGATGCGCCGTCGGGTCCTGCGGACCGGCCGTGACGGACGGCGCCGTGTACGGCTCGGCCGGGTCGTAGGCGAAGACGCGCTCGCCGCCGCGCGCGGGGCCGAAGTCGGCTGTGCCGTCCGGCTGCAGCGCGAGCGCGCGGATCTCGGTCCCGCGGATCGGCCAGGCCGGCTCGGCCCGCCAGCGATCGGCGCCGAGGACGTACACGATCGCGACGGGCGGCGAGCCGGCCGCGCCCGCGC
>JAGIAU010000122.1 GCA_017744755.1 Microbacteriaceae bacterium | reverse complement strand
CCCTTCCGCCCGTCGGCGACGCCGAACTCGAGGCGCGCCCCCGCCTTCACCGAGGTGCCGGCGGGCAGCGCCGAGGCGTGCAGGAAGACCTCCTGGCCGTCATCGGCCGCGATGAACCCGAAGCCCTTGTCCTCGTCGTAGAACTTCACACGACCGGTGGGCATGGGGACTCCTCGACTCCTGCACCGGCGCTCGCCGGGCGGCAACCAGCGTACCCGACCGCCCCGCTATCCTGGTCTGATGGCCAAGGCGAACGAGCGGCAGTCCCCCATCAGCGACAGCCGGCTCGATCGCGTCTTCGCCGCCATGATCGTCGGCATCATCGTGCTCTCCGTCATCGCGATGATCCTCCTCATGATCGGCTCCGCGGGCGGCTGGCTCACCGGGAGCCTCTACGCGACGGTGTGGGCGGTGCCGTTCGTCGGCCTCCCCATCGCCGTCATCCTCATGATCGTCGTGACGATCCGCATCGCGCTGCGCCGTCGGCGCGAGAACGAGCAGGCGTCCTCGCGTCGCTGACGCGTCGCCGCCCGCCGCACGCGCCCCGGGCGGGCGCTACCCCGCCCCCCGCCCCGCCGCCTCCGCGCGCCGCACGTGGCTGCGCGCGTGCTCGACCGCCTCGGGCAGCGATGCGAAGAGGTGCCGGTGGTGCCGCAGCGAGTCGAGGATCCCGACGCGGCGCGCGAGCGCGAGATGCTGCGCCTGGATGCCCTTCAGCAGCACCGTGACGCCGCGCCGCTCCAGACCCTGCACCATCTCGGTGATGACGCGTGCGCCCGTTGCGTCCAGCGCGCCGAGCGTCGACATCCGCACGATGACGACCTCGACGCCCGGCACCTCTTCGACCGCCGCCGCGACGGACTCCGCCGCCCCGAAGAACATGGCGCCGTCGAGCCGGAACAGGGCGATCCGCTCATCCCCCGGCTCCGGCTCGCCCGGCAGCGGCTCGCGCGTCGCGCTCCCCGAGCGGGCGAGGGCGCGCAGCGCGAGGAACGCCGCGACGACGAGCCCCAGGATGACGGCGACGATGAGGTCGAACGCGACCGTGGCGACGGCGGTGAGCGCGAAGACGAGCGCGTCGCCCCGGCTCGCGGCGACGACGGCGCGGACCGTGGCCGGTGCGACCATGCGGACCGCGGTGACCATGAGGACCCCGGCGAGCGCCGCGAGCGGGATCTGCGACACGATCGGGGCGGCGAGGAGCACGACGAGCAGCAGCACGACGGCGTGCGTCACGGCGGCGAGCCGGGTGCGCCCGCCCGAGCGGACGTTCACCGCGGTGCGGGCGATCGCGCCCGTCGCCGGCATGCCCCCGAAGAGCCCCGAGGCGATCGACGCGAGCCCCTGGCCGACGAGCTCCCGGTCCGGCCGGTAGGCGCCCGTGTCGGCGAGGGCGCCGGCGACCCGGGCCGAGAGCAGCGACTCGATCGCAGCGAGCGCGGCGACGGTGAGCGCGGGGACGAGGAGCTGCGAGACCGTCGGCCAGTCGAGCGGCGGCACGGACGGCGCCGGAAGCTGCGAGGGGAGCGCGCCGATCCGCGCGACGGGTGCGTTCGCCAGCGTCGCGACGACCGAGACGATGACGATCGCGATGATCGAGCCGGGCAGATGGGGGTGAACGCGGGGGGCGAGGGCCATCGCCGCGGCGACGACCGCGACGATCCCGAGCGTCCACGGCAGGCCCGGGACATCGGCGAGGGCGAAGGACTGGACGGCGGCGACGAGGGCGTTCGTCGAGTGCTCGTGGCCCTGGAAGTCGCCGACGCCGAGGGCGTTCGGCACCTGCTGCAGGAAGATGATGACGGCGATGCCGAGCGTGAAGCCCTCGATGACCGGCCAGGGGATGACCGTGATGATGCGGCCGAGCCGCAGCAGCCCGACGACGAGCACGATGACGCCCGCGAGCAGGCTCACCGTCGCGACGGCCGCGACGCCGTGCGCGGCGACGATCGGTGCGAGCACGACGACCATCGCGCCGGTCGGCCCGGACACCTGCACATGCGAGCCGCCGAACACGGCGGCGACGAGCCCGGCCACGATCGCCGTCACGAGCCCCGCCGCCGCGCCGACGCCGGAGGAGACGCCGAAGGCGAGCGCGAGCGGCAGCGCGACGATGCCGACCGTCAAGCCGGCGAGCAGGTCGAGACGCCAGGTGCGCGGCAGGCTCGCGTAGTCGGACGGCCCGGGCGCGAGCGCGCGGAGGTAGGCGGCGAACCGCTGCATCGCGTGTCCGTTCTCCCGTCCGTGCCGCTCAGCCGGCGCGCTCGAGCCCGATCTCGGGCAGCGATCCGGTCGCGCTGAGCTGCCCCTGCGACTCCTCGAGCGCGAGGATGAGCAGGCGGCGCGCGGCGGTCAGGAGCTGGGCGACCTCGGGGAAGGCGAGGCGGTAGAACACGTAGCTCGCGCGCCGCTCCGAGACGACGAGGCGGTGGCGGCGCAGCACCGCGAGGTGCTGGGAGAGGTGGGCCGGCTCGAGTCCGGTCTCCCGCATGAGATCGGCGACGGGCACCTCGTCGGCGCTCGCGAGGACCTCGAGGATTCGGACGCGCACGGGGTGCGCGAGGCCTTTGAACATGTCCGCCTTCACCTGGTACAGCGGTCGGGCGCTGTGCCAGGCGAGTTCATCGTTCCGCGGCTTCACGAATTCACAATATCGCAATCCGCCTACGCCTTTTTCAGGTGTCGCGCGCCGTTTTCAGGCCCAGAGGGGTCGACAGCCGGTCGCACACCTGAAAACGGCGCGCGACACCTGAAAACGGCGAGGGGGGCGACGGGGAGAAGGTCTCAGCGGGTGTAGCGGAGGAGGAGATCGCCCGCGTCGCTGCGGAGGACATGCGCGAGCTGCAGCTCGAGGTCGGCGGGGGCGCCGTGCGCGATGCGGGGGCCGTCGCCCGCGACGAGGCGCGCGGACACCGTGAGGCACAGCTCGTCGACGACGCCGGCCGAGGCGAGCGCACCGAAGAACGACGGTCCGCCCTCGCACAGCACGTCGAGCCAGCCGCGCTCGCCGATCGCCTCGCGCAGCAGCACGGGATCGAGCTGCTCCTCGCCGCAGTCGACCACGTCGGCGACCTCCGACAGCGCCGCGCGCGCGGCCGCCGGCGCCGCCGCGACCGTCGCGATGAGGGGCCGAACGGGCGCGTCCGTGAAGACGTCCGCCGCGGGATCCAGGTCGAGGCGCCGCGAGGCGATGACGAAGCCGGGGTGCTCGGCGAGTCCGTTCGCCGCCCGCCACGCCCGCTGCCCCGCGCTCACGAGCGGGCCGTGGTACTGCTCGTCACGGACCGTGCCGGCGGCGACGAGCACGACGTCGGCGAGGCGCCGGAGCACGCCGAACACCATCTTGTCCGCAGGCGTCGAGATGCCGCCGCTGCGGCCGTCCGGCCCGGTCGCGGAGCCGTCGGCGGTGGACACGAAGTTCACGCGGGTCCAGGGCCCGGCCCCGCGCGCCGCGCCCGGGCGCCCGTACAGCTCGAGGAGCGCCTCGCGATCGAGCGGGCCGTCGCCGGCGGGACGCAGCGCGGCGATGACGGGAGCGGAATCACCCATGGGGTCAGTAGACCACGGCCGGATCAGTTCTGCCCGTTGTTGTGCCAGACGCGGACGGGCTCGCGCAGGCCGAGGGCCGCCTCGGTCATGCGCACCGCGTCGACCGTCTCGACGACGTCGTGCACCCGCACGATCCGCGCGCCCGCGATGACGCAGGCGACGGCGGCGGCGACGGAGCCGACGACGCGTTCCCCGCGCGGGCGGTCGAGGGTCTCGCCGATGAAGTCCTTGTTCGACAGGGCGACGAGCGTCGGGTAGCCGAGCGCGACGATCTCGGGGAGCCGGCGGATGAGCTCGAGGGAGTGGCGCGTGTGCTTGTTCAGGTCGTGGCCGGGGTCGACGACGAGCCGGTCGGCGGGGATGCCCGCGGCGAGGGAACGCGCAACGAGGTCCGCGAGCCGGGCGCGCACGGCGGCGGTGACATCGGGTTCGTACCGCGGCGCGACGGGCTCGCTGCGCGGCGGGTGCAGGCTGTGCGTCAGCACGACCATGGCTCCGGACGCGGCCACGACGCCCGGCATCGCGGGGTCCCAGTAGCCGGAGGTGTCGTTGACGACCCCGGCGCCGGAGGCGACGGCGGCCCGCGCGACCGCCGCGCTGAACGTGTCGACGCTGATGACGGCGTCGGTCCGCGCGGCGACCGCTTCGACGAGCGGGACGACGCGGTCGAGCTCCTCCTGCTCGCTCACCGCCGGTCCGCGCCCGAACGGCACGCCGCCCACGTCGATCCAGTCCGCGCCGGCGGCGACGGCGCGCTCGGCCGCGGTCACGGCGGCATCCAGCGCGAACGTCGCGCCGCGGTCGTGGAACGAGTCCGGGGTGCGGTTGACGACGGCCATGACGGCGACGCGACGCGCGGGGTCGAACACGCCCCTGCCGACCTGTCGCGGCGTCGCGTCGAGGAGCGGGATGCGGCCGTCGAGCGGCGCGGCGTCGAGGGGCACGGTGCGAGCCTAGGCACGTCGCCCGGCGCGCGCTGGACGTTCTATCCAGGAACCATCCAGACCGTACACAGACTGCATCCAGAGAACGCTCAGAAAATGGATGCCATGACCGGACCACGCATCCTTGTCGTCGACGACGAACCGAACATCCGCGACCTGCTCGCCACGAGCCTGCGCTTCGCCGGATTCGCCGTCCGGACCGTCGGGAACGGCGCCGCCGCGATCAGCGCCGTCATCGAGGAGGAGCCCGACCTCATCATCCTCGACGTCATGCTGCCCGACATCAACGGCTTCGGCGTGACCAAGCGCCTCCGCGCGAGCGGCTACACGAGCCCCATCCTGTTCCTCACCGCGAAGGACGACACCGAGGACAAGATCACCGGGCTCACCGTCGGCGGCGACGACTACGTGACGAAGCCGTTCAGCCTCGACGAGATCGTCGCCCGCATCCGCGCCATCCTCCGCCGCACCATGCAGGAGGACGACGACGCCATCATCCGCACCGGCGAGATCACGATGGACCAGGACACCCACGAGGTGAACGTCAACGGCAGCCCCGTCGAGCTCTCCCCCACCGAGTTCAAGCTGCTGCGCTACATGATGCTCAACCCGAACCGGGTGCTCTCCAAGGCGCAGATCCTCGACCACGTCTGGGAGTACGACTTCAACGGCGACGCCGGCATCGTGGAGAGCTACATCTCCTACCTGCGCCGCAAGATCGACGCCCACACCGACGAGCCGATGATCCAGACGAAGCGCGGCTTCGGCTACATGCTGAAGACCAAGGGCGCGTAGCGGGCGCTCGGCGGGCGCCGCCCAGCGCCTGCCACGTAATCTGAACCCGTCATGTCGAAGCTCGCCCACCGCTGGGACGCGATCTCGCTCCGCACGAAGATCACGGGCGTCACGGTGCTCCTCCTCACCGCGGGTCTCGTCGTCGCGGGCTTCGGGACCATGGCGGTGCTGCGCGGCTACCTCCTCGAGCAGGTCGACCGGCAGCTCGGCACGGTCCTCACGTCCATCCGCCAGCAGGCGGAGGAATCCGGCACCTTCGACCTCGATCAGGTCGGGACGTACTTCGAGGACGACCCGAGCCCGCTGAACCCCTACTACCTCGCCCTTCTCGGCGAATCCGGCCGGCTCCTCGACGACAACCTCGGCTCGAGCGCGACGGGCCGCCCCGACTGGCAGGCGGTCGGCCTCGAAGCCGGGATCACCGCGGAGACGCTCGAGACGGTGCGCAGCGCCGACCGCGGCACGCAGTGGCGACTGCTCTTCGCACCGGTCGGCGTCGGCGCGCCGGGCTCGAGCGAGACGGGGACGCTCGCCATCGGCACGGACCTGCGCGAGGCGGAGCAGACGGTCGCGCGATTCGGGGCCGTGTTCCTGTTCTTCGCCCTCACGGTCATCATCCTCGGCGGCGCGCTGACGCGGCTGCTCGCGACGACGACGTTCCTCCCGCTGCGCCGCCTGGAGGACCAGGCCGCGCGCTTCGCCGACGGCGACTACAGCCAGCGCATGACCGGCGCCCCGCCGAACACGGAGGTCGGCCGGCTCACTCGTTCGCTCAACACGATGCTCGCCCGAGTCGATGCGGCCCTCGCCGACCGCACGCGGACGATCGACCAGATGCGGCGATTCGTCGGGGACGCCTCGCATGAGCTGCGCACGCCGCTCGTCACGGTCCGCGGCTACGCCGAGCTGTACCGCATGGGCGCGCTGCAGCAGCCGGAGGACGTCGCCCAGGCGATGGAGCGGATCGAGAAGGAGGCCGTGCGGATGGCCGGCCTCGTCGAGGACCTGCTCGAGCTCGCCCGGCTCGACGCGACCGCCGCGGAATCCGCGGCGACCGGCGCGGCGCAGGAGTTCGCCCCGGTCGACCTCATCCCGCTCGCGAACGACGCCGCGCGGGACGCGATGGCGGCGGCCCCCGACCGCACCGTCACGGTCGTCGGGCTCGACGCCGAGTCGCTCGACGGCCCCGTCCACGCGGCCCGCCCCGCCGACACGCCCGCGGGCCCCATGCCGATCCCGCCGTCCGAGGACACGCGCACGCGGCCGATCCCGCTCCCGGCGGCGACGGGTGCGCGCGTGGGCCGCGTCGCCGCGAACGTGACGGGCCCGATCGCCCTCGTCTCCCGCCTGCTCCCCCGCCGCGTCCGCACGCCGGCGGCGGAGC
>JAGIAU010000121.1 GCA_017744755.1 Microbacteriaceae bacterium | reverse complement strand
CGGCTTCCCGCTCGGCATGTCAGCGGCTGCCGACGACCCGGCGAAGGCGGCGGCGCGGGTCGCCGCGGCGGCGACGATCGGCTACTTCGCGTTCCTCGCCGGTCCGCCGCTGGTCGGGCTCGTGAGCGACCGGATCGGCATCCTCGCGACGCTGTTCATCCTCGTCGGCCTCGTCGTCGCGTCCGGCGCGTTCTCCGGGGCGGCGCGGCCGCTCGTGCCGGCGGGAGCGGCGGACGGCGCCGCGGGGCGGCGCCTCTGAGATCCGTCCTCGCGGACACGGCTCCCGTGAGCGCGACAGGCCCCCGCATCGCTCACTCCGGCCGCACCGGCGCCTCGTGCCACGCGGCGCCGAACGCGTCGCGATCCGCGTTCGAGCGCTCGCCGTCGTAGTCGCAGAACGCACGCGTCACGGCGAGGAAGGCGTCGAAGAACTCCTCGTCCTCCCGGGGCATCCCGTCGCGCTGCTCCGCCAGCCGGTCGACGAACGACCGGAAGTCGACCGGCATCCAGGAATCGCGGGTCAGCAGCGTGTGGGCGAAGGCGCGGGCCTGTCGCGCAGAGGGGAGCAGCACGATCCAGTCGAGTCCGTCGCCGCTCTCCGGCGCGCCGACCGCCCTCGGCAGCCACCGGCGGCTCGCGCGATAGACGTCTGCCTGATGCAGCCACGGCTCGTGCAGACCGTGGGCGCGCCGAGTCCAGTAGCCGGTGATCGACGAGCAGCCGCATGCGAGCGGATCGCCGCCATGCGGCGAGAGCCACTCCTCCGCGGGCGCGCTCGTCGCCACCCGCTCGAACGCCCCCCACACCTCGCCGGCCGTCGGGTCCCGCCATCGATCGGTCTCGTGCGACGAGCTGCGGAGCGCGCCGATGCTCGCGGCATTGACCTGTGCCCAGCGACTCTTCACCTCGATGACGAGCTTCGCCACGTCGTCGGCGTCGGTGACGAGGTTGTCCGGCGAGCGGGACGTGAGGCCCTCCCAGGAGCCGTGGGCCCGGCCGTCGGGAGCGGTGCGCACCGGACGATCGCCGTGCTCCGCCGCGGCCGCCGCGAGCGCCCGCAGCACCGCCGCCTGAACGGCGCCGTTGTCGCAGCGCAGCGTCCGGTCGTCGACGGCGTGCGCGGCGAGCGTCGCAGGACGCGTCCTCGCCAGCGCCCAGCCGAGCCACCGGTCGGTGTAGATCGGCTCGAGGACGGCAGAGGCACTGGACTCGCGCATGCCGAGGAGTCTGGCAGGAGGCGCGCCGGCATGTCGATGCCGCGGAACGCCGACGAGGGCAGCGGCTCCGCCCAGAGGATTCGAACCTCTTCCTAACGGCTCCAAAGGCCGTCGTGCTGCCGTTACACCAGGGCGGACCGGCGGGAACCAGTCTGTCATCGCGAACGACCCCGGGCCTCGACCCGCCTGTCCCTGAAAACGGATCGAGACCGGGGATGATGGTGGCATGTCGGAACGTTCGCTCGCCGTCGTCGTCCTCGCCGCCGGACAAGGCACGCGGATGCGCTCCGCGACCCCGAAGGTGCTGCACCGCATCGCCGGCCGCACGCTCATCGGCCACGTCCTGACGACCGCGCGCGAGCTCGCGCCGGCGCATGTCGCCGTCGTCGTGCGCCACGAGCGCGACGCCGTCGTCGCGGCGATCGCCGACGCCGCGCCCGGCCTCATCGTCGTCGATCAGGACGAGATCCCCGGCACGGGGCGCGCGGTCGAGCTGGCGGTCGCGGCGCTCCCTGCGGCCTTCGACGGCGACGTCGTCGTCCTCTCCGGCGACGTGCCGCTCCTCGATCCGGCGACGCTCTCCGTCCTCCTCGACCGGCACCGCTCGGCCGGCGCCGCCGCGACGCTGCTCACCGCCGCGCTCGCCGACGCGACGGGCTACGGCCGCATCCTGCGCGGCGCGGACGGCCTCGTCGACCGCATCGTCGAGCACGCCGACGCGAGCGAGGAGCAGCGGCTCATCGGCGAGGTCAACTCCGGCACCTACGTCTTCGCCGCCGCCGCGCTCCGCGCCGCGCTCCCGCGCATCGGCGCGCAGAACGCCCAGGGCGAGAAGTACCTCACCGACGCGATCGGCATCCTGCGCGGCGACGGCCTCTCCGTCGCGGCTACCCTCGCGGACGACGCGACGAGCCTCGCGGGCGTCAACGACCGCGCCCAGCTCGCCGAGGCGGAGCGCGTGCTGAACGCCCGGATCGTCCGCGCCCACCAGCTCGCCGGCGTCACCATCCGCGACCCGCACACGACGTGGATCGACGTCGACGTGACGATCGGCCGGGACGCCGAGATCCTCCCGGGCACGCAGCTGCGCGGCGCGACGACGATCGGGGAGAACGCGATCGTCGGCCCCGACACGACGCTCACCGACACCGAGGTCGGCGACCTCGCGACCGTCTCGCGCAGCGATGCGACGCTCGCGGTCATCGGCACGGCGGCGACGGTCGGGCCGTTCGCCTATCTGCGGCCGGGCACCGTGCTCGGCGCCGCGGGGAAGATCGGCACCTTCGTCGAGACGAAGAACACCGTGATCGGCAAGGGCAGCAAGGTCCCGCACCTCTCCTACGTCGGCGACGCCGAGATCGGCGAGGGCTCGAACCTCGGCGCCTCCACGATCACCGCGAACTACGACGGCGTGCGCAAGCACCGCACGCGGATCGGCTCCCGCGTCCACACCGGCGTCCACAATTCCCTCGTCGCCCCGGTCGAGATCGGCGACGACGCGACCCTCGGCGCCGGCGCGGTCATCCGCAAGGACGTGCCGCCCGGAGCGCTCGCCGTCTCGGTCGCCCCGCAGCGCAATCGCGAGGGCTGGGCGGCGGAGCAGGCGGCCGCCTCGGGGCTCGCCGCGCCGGGCTCCGAGGACGCGGCGCCCGGTGGCGAGTAGGGCCCGCCGTCCCGCGGCGGCGATCCCGATCGGGGCGACGGCGGCGCTGGGGTACCGGCTGACGTTCCGCGGACTCGGCCGCTGGCTCGTCCTCACCGCCGCGGTGCAGGGCGCCGTCGCGGTCGTCGCGGCGCCGCTGCTCCTCGGCCTGTTCCAGACGGTGCTCGGGGCCGCGGGCATCGCGAGCCTCACGACGGCGACCGCCGCGGAGCTCGTCGCGCAGCCGGGGGCGCTCGCCCTGCTCATCGTGTTCCTGCTCGTCTCGGTCGCGGCGCTCGTCGTGCAGTCCGTCGTCATCGCGGTCGCCGCGGACGCCCAGCAGTCGGACGCCGAGGGCCGCATGCCCGGCGCGCGGCCGGTCCTGCTCGGGGTCGCCCGGCGCCTGCACGCGCTCGCCCGGCCGTCGACGCTCCTGCTGCTGCCGTACCTGCTGCTTCTCGCCCCGCTCGGCCACGCGGCGCTCGGCTCCGTGCTGACGCGCTGGATCGCGGTGCCGGGCTTCATCTCCGGTGAGCTGACGAAGTCGGCGGCCGGGACGGCCGCCTGGGTCGCGATCACGATCGTGCTCTGGTACCTGAACCTCCGGCTCGTGCTCACGGTGCCGTTCCTGGCGGTCGGCGGGCGGACGGCGCCGCAGGCGTTCCGCGCGAGCTGGGCGGCGACGCGCTGGCGGTCGTGGCGGGTCGTGGCCATCCTGCTCGCGGTCATCGTCCCCGCGGTCGTCGCGCTCGTCGTGCTCGGCGCGCTCGCGGTGGGCGTGACGCTCGTCTCCGACGCGGTGAACACGGACGCCTCGCCGGTCGTCGCCGCGATCGCGTTCGCCGTCGCCGAGATCGGCGCGTTCTTCGTCGTCGGCATCGCCGTGGTGGTCCAGACCCAGGCCTTCGTCCGCATCGTCCGCCTCGCGCGGGCGGCGTGGTCGGGCGAGCCCGCCGCCGCGGCCCTTCGACTCGCTCCGCTCGCTCAGCGAACCAGTGGCGACCCCGGGACTGGGCCCCTGAGCGAGGAGCGCAGCGACGAGTCGAAGGGCCGACCCGCGGCCTGGGCGACGGCGGCCGTCGCCGTCGGCTCCCTCGCCGCCGTCGTGGCCCTCGCCTTCGCCGCCGTCCCGACGCTCGATCGCTACGCCGACGGCGCGACGCTCGTCATCGCCCACCGCGGCGACACCGAGCAGGCGGTGGAGAACACGATCCCCGCCCTCGAGGCCGCCGCCGCGGCCGGCGCCGACGTCGTCGAGTTCGACGTGCAGCAGACGAAGGACGGCGACTGGGTCGTCATGCACGACTTCGACCTGCTCCGCCTCACGGGCGAGCCGGGCGCCGTCAAGGACATGACCCTCGCCGAGGCGACCGCGCTGACCGTGCGCGCCGACGGTCACGAGGCGCGCGTGCCCTCCATGCGCGAGTGGGTGCATCGCGCGAAGGAGCTCGGCATGCCGCTGCTCATCGAGATCAAGCCGCACGGACAGGAGACCGCGGACTACCTGGAGACGTTCTACGCGATCCTCGATGCGGAGGGCGTCACGGATGAGAGCCTGTACCACTCGCTGAGCGCCGAGGTCGTGGCCGGGCAGACGACGATGCGGCCCGAGACCGCGGTCGGCTACATCGTGCCGATCGCGCTCGGCGGCGGGGCGCCGGGGACGCCGGCCGACTTCGTCGTCGTCGAGGCGTTCTCGTACTCGGACGCGCTGCGCACCGCCCTGCACGATCAGGGCAAGGGCCTCCTCGTCTGGACGGTGAACGATCCCGCGGCGATGCGCGAGTACCTGCGCGACGGCGTCGACGGCATCGTCACCGATCACGTCCCGATGCTGCTCGCCGAGCAGGACGCGGTCGCGGACGAGACCGGGCTCGCGCCGAAGCTCCTCGACGCGCTGAACCGGTCGATCACGCTCTGGTGACGGGCGGACGGGCCGAACGCGCAGCGAGACGCCGATAGACTCGAAGGGCTGAGCACGTCGGAAGGGGCGCGGTGTCTGCGATCAAAGTCGAGAGCAGGAAGCGCCTCGTCATCGTGACGGGCCGAGCCCACCCGGAGCTCGCGGAGCAGATCGCGGCCGAGCTGGAGACCGAGCTCGTCGAGACCGAGTTGCGCACCTTCGCGAACGGCGAGATCTACGCCCGCTACGGCGAGAGCCTGCGCGGCTCGGACGTGTTCATCGTGCAGTCGCACTCCGCGCCGATCAACGAGTGGCTCATGGAGCAGCTCATCATGATCGACGCCGCCAAGCGCGCCTCGGCGAAGCGGATCACCGCCGTCGCGCCGTTCTACCCCTATGCCCGCCAGGACAAGAAGGGGCGCGGCCGCGAGCCGATCTCCGCCCGGCTCGTCGCCGACCTGTTCACGGCCGCGGGCGCCGACCGGATCATGTCGGTCGACCTGCACGCGGCGCAGATCCAGGGCTACTTCGACGGACCCGTCGACCACCTCTTCGCGATGCCGGTGCTGCTGGAGTACTTCTCCTCGCGGAAGGGTCCGGACCTCACGATCGTCTCGCCCGACATGGGCCGCGTGCGCGTCGCCGACGTCTGGTCGGATCGGCTCTCCGCGCCGCTCGCGATCATCCACAAGCGCCGCGATCCCAAGGTCGCGAACCAGGTCTCCGTGCACGAGATCGTCGGCGAGGTCGAGGGTCGCGACTGCCTCATCGTCGACGACATGATCGACACGGGCGGCACGATCGTGAAGGCCGCCGAGGCGCTCAAGAAGAACGGCGCCAAGTCCGTCGTCGTCGCCGCGACGCACGCCGTGTTCTCCTCGCCGGCCGTCGAGCGGCTGCAGTCCGAGTTCATCGACGAGGTCGTCGTCACGGACACGCTCCCCATCCCGCCGGAGCACCGCTGGGATCGGCTCACGGTGCTCCCCATCGCCCCGCTCATCGCCCGCGCGATCCACGAGGTGTTCGACGACGGCTCCGTCACCTCGATGTTCGACGGCGCCGCGTAGCGCCATGTCCGTGCGGGTCGCGACCGGGCGCGTGCTGCGCTCGTGGGTCTGGACCGTTCCGGTCGTCGCGCTCGTCGTGCTCGCCCTCGTGTGGGAGCGCGAGCTCGCCTGGCCGCTGTACATCGTCGTCGGCGTGCTGCTCGTCGGCGTCGTGCTCGCGGCCGTCCACCACGCGGAGGTCGTCGCGCACCGGGTGGGGGAGCCGTTCGGCTCGCTCGTCCTCGCCGTCGCGGTGACGGTCATCGAGGTCGCGCTCATCGTCGCGCTCATGCTGAGCAAGCCGGAGTCGACCGACTCGCTCGCCCGCGACACCGTGTTCGCGGCCGTCATGATTACCGTGAACGGCATCGTCGGCATCTCGCTGCTCGTCGGCGGGTTCAAGTACTCGGTGCCACGGTTCAGCAGCGAGGGGGCCGGCTCCGAGCTCGCGATCCTCGCGACGCTGACGACGCTCACCCTCGTCGTGCCGACGTTCACGGTGTCCGAGGCGGGGCCGAGGTTCTCCGCCACCCAGCTCGTCTTCGTCGCCGTCGTCGCCCTCGTCCTGTACGCCGCGTTCGTGTTCCTGCAGACGGGCCGGCACCGCGAGTTCTTCCTCCCCGTCGACAAGGCGGGCGCGCCGCTGGCGGATCACGCGGCGAACGCGCACGGCACGGAACGGCCGAGCACGCGCGCGGCGCTCGGCAGCCTCGGTCTGCTCGTCGTCGCCCTCGTCGGCGTCGTCGGGCTCGCGAAGTCGGAGTCGCCCGGCATCGAGGGCATCGTGACGGCGGTCGGCATCCCGCAGAGCTTCGTCGGCGTCGTCGTCGCGCTCGTCGTGCTCATGCCGGAGGGGCTCGCCGCGGTCAAGGCGGCGCTGCGCAACCGCCTGCAGACG
>JAGIAU010000120.1 GCA_017744755.1 Microbacteriaceae bacterium | reverse complement strand
GCTCCAGGCTCCGTGCGCTCCGCGACATGGAGACAGAATGCCAGGTAGCCTGATAATCTGCCAACCATCGGCGCGGTGTGTTCCGCGCCCGACGCAGTGCGCAAAGGAGCGTCCATGCCCATCTCGCTGACTGGCAAGGTTGCGATCGTCACTGGTTCCGGTGGTGGTCTGGGTGCCGCCTACGCGAAGGCGCTGGCGGCGGCGGGCGCGGCGGTGGTGATCAACGACGTGTCCGCGGAGGCCGCGGCGGCCACGGTCGCGGCGATCGAGTCGGCCGGCGGCCGCGCCACCGCGGTCATCGCCCCGGTGGGCTCCGCCGAGGTCGCGCAGCAGCTCGTGGACACCGCGGTGGCGGCATTCGGCCGCCTGGACATCCTGGTGACCAACGCGGGCATCCTGCGGGACAAGTCGCTGCTGAAGATGACGGACGAGGACTTCGACGCGGTCATCGGCGTGCACCTGCGCGGCACGTTCACCTGCGTGCGGGCCGCCGCGACCTACTTCAAGGAGCACGAGGTCGCGGGCCGGATCATCGCGATCGGCTCCCCGACCGGCC
Organism: Microbacteriaceae bacterium; assembly: GCA_017744755.1. Taxonomy (GTDB): domain Bacteria; phylum Actinomycetota; class Actinomycetes; order Actinomycetales; family Microbacteriaceae; genus 73-13. Next base: position 6,213 of record JAGIAU010000120.1, on the reverse strand, counting down.
AGCGCGGCAACTTCGGGCAGACGAACTACGCGGCCGCCAAAGCCGGGATCGTGGGCATGATCCGCACCTGGGCGATCGAGCTGAAGAAGGCCGGGATCACCGCCAACGCCGTCATCCCGGTCGCCGCGACCGCGATGACCAGGACGATCCCCTACTTCGCCGCCGCCGTGGAGGCCGGCGAGGCCGGACAGGCGATGCCCGCGTTCTTCCGCCACGACCTCGGCTTCGGCACCCCGGAGGACGTCGCGGGCCTGATCGTGTGGCTGGCCTCCGCACAGGCGCAGGGCATCACCGGGCAGGCGATCGGCGTCGGCGGCGACCGCATCCAGCTGTGGTCCCACCCCGAGGCGATCACCGCCTGGTACCACGACGGCGGCTGGGACGCCGAGGCCATCGAGACCGAGCTCGGCGGCGAGCTCCACGGGCGGCTCCAGCCCGTCGGCGAAGCGCCCTGGCCCGAACTGCCCGCCGAGCTCCAGCGCTCGCCCCAGGCCTGACCCTCCGACTCGCCGCGCTCGCCCAGAAGACCAGGAACATGTACCGCCCGGAGATCGACCCGAGATCCTCGAGCAGCGCGCGGCGCCTGCCGCGACGCAGAAAGGACCCCCATGGCCAACATCACGACGACGATCGCCGAACTCCCCTCCCTGGAGGGCCGGGATCTCGGCGCCTCCTCCTGGATGGAGGTGAGCCAGGCGCGCATCGACACCTTCGCCGACGCGACCGACGACCACCAGTACATCCACGTCGACCCGGAGCGCGCGGCGTCGGGGCCGTTCGGCACCACCATCGCCCACGGATTCCTCACGCTCTCGCTCTTCATCCCGCTGTGGTCGGAGATCCTCGAGGTCTCGGACGCGTCGACGCTCGTGAACTACGGGCTCGACCGCGTCCGCTTCACCTCGCCGGTCCCGGCCGGCTCGAAGGTGCGGCTCAAGGCGACGCTGAAGACGGTCGCCGAGGTGAAGGGCGGCTATCAGCTGCATGTCGACGGCGCCATCGAGATCGAGGGGCAGGAGCGCCCCGCCGTCGTCATCGAGTCGATCTCGCGGGTGTACGCCTGATCCCGCGGGAGGGCGTTCTGGACTACTCGGCCCGCGACAGCGCGTGCCGATGGTCGCGCAGCAGGTAGCCGACCACGAGCAGCCCGAGCATGCAGGCGACGTCGAGCCACAGCGGCGCCCACCATCCGCCCGTCGCGGTGTGCAGCGCCGCGAAGGCGATGGGGCCGAGCCCGCAGATGAGGTAGCCGGCGGACTGCGCCATGCCCGAGAGCGCCGTCGCATGGCTGCGGTTCCGCGCGCGATCCGCCATGAGCCACATGGAGATGGCGAACATCGCGCCGGAGGCGTAGCCGAAGATCGACGCCCACAGCCAGATGGGCTGCGGCCACAGCATGAGCCCGAGGATCCCGACGAGCCCTGGCACCGGGATGACCGCCGGCAGCCAGCGCCGCCCCCAGCCGCGCAGCAGGAACGGCACCGAGAGGGAGCCGCCGAGTGCGGTGAGCTGCATGACCATGACCTCGACGCCCGCCTGCACCTCGTCGGTCCCGGTCGAGATGGACAGCGGCGAGAGCCACGTGACGAGCATGTAGAACGCCGCGCCCTGGAAGCCCATGTAGAGCGCGACGAGCCATGCGACCGGGTCGGCCCAGATGCCGCGCACCTTCGGCTCGGGCTCGCCGCCGGCGACGCGGTCCGGGCCGACCCGTCGCATCGCGACGAGCCACATGACGATGCCCGGGATGAGCAGGACGCCGGTGGTGAGCAGCGCGAAGCGCCAGCCGGCCTCCTGACCGGGCGCCTGCTGCAGCGCGTTCTGCCCCGACAGGACGATGTGCGAGATCGGGACCACGAGCCCCGAGGCGATCGCGCCCGTGCCCGCGAGCACCGCGGTGTAGACCGGCATGACCGCGTGGATCCGCTCGGGGAACCAGTGCTTGATGACGGCGGGCATGAGGACGTTCGCGACGGCGATCGAGGCGCCGGTCAGGATCGTGCCGAGCCAGAGCGGGGCGAGACCCGCGTCGATCGAGCGGAGGACCGTGGCCGCGATGAGGACGAGCAGCGCGACGAGCATCGTGCGATTCATGCCGAAGCGCTGGCTGATGCCGTGCGCGACCGGCGAGACGAGCGCGTACATGAGCAGCGGGAGCGCGCCGAGCAGCCCGAGCATCGTCGGCGTGAGCCCGGTGTCGCCGCCGATCTGGTCGATGAGCGATCCGACGCCCTGGACGGTCGTGCGGAGGTTCGCCGCGACGACCATGACGGTGACGACGAGCAGCCAGAAGCTCGCCGCCCGCGACCGCGTTGTCATGCGACCAGCCTAGGCGGTCGTTGGGGTGCCTACTTACTGGGCGCGGCGGCGGATGCGGCGGGCGCGGCGAGCGCGTGCTGCGCGTTCCGAAGCCAGGCGCGTCCGTAGTCGTTGCCGTTCGGCGTCCGCTCGACCGTGTGGATGTGGAAGACCGCCGGATGGCGGTTGCTGAGGAACACGCCGCAGTGGTGATCGAGCTCGAAGAACGCGACGGGGCTCTGGATCCGGTAGTAGAACGGGTCGTCCGGCCCGAAGCCGCCGATCCAGCCGAACCACGTCTCGTCGAGGTGCTCGCGCACCTGCCGCAGCCGCGCCTTCGCCGGACCCTCGGGCCAGTGCGTGAGCGACTCGGCGACGAGGGCGAGCAGCAGGTCCTGCGACTCCTCGCGCAGCGTCGCGACCGCGACGCCCTCGGCGGGCACGACGCGATTGTCCTGGAACGCGCCGCCGAGGTGGCGCTCGTCCCCCGGGTCGACGCGGCCGGGCGCCATCTCGGGCGCCTCCATCGCATCGTAGGTGCGGGCCGCGGTCCGCTCCTCGTCGCTCAGGCTCGCGACGAGCTCGCGGGCGAGCCGGATGCGGCCGGTGAACGCGGTCGCGCCCCGGTGCGGGCCGGCGTCGATCCCGTTCGGCTCGGCGCCCATGAACGTCGGCGTGAGGTTGAAGCGGTCGCCCTGCACGAAGCAGTTCATGCCGAGATGGTGGCCGAAGAGCTGCCAGCCCCAGCCGTCCGTCGGCGACGGCTCGCCGTAGAGCGCGAAATGGTAGGAGAACTCGTTCATGACGCTCTCGAGATCGTTCAACTCGCCGAGGAATCCGTTGATGCGCATGACGGTCCGCACCTGCCGGCAGCCGTCCTCCCCGAGGCTCGCGCGGACGAGTTCGAGCGCCGCGTCGCGGACCGCCTCCGGCTGGAACTCGAGGCGGAGCCCCGTGTCGTGGATCATGAACTCGGGGTTCGACCAGGACTGCCATTCGACGGCGTCGGCCGCGTAGCGGGCCTTCGCGGCCTGCTCCTCGGTGAGGGTCGCGAGGAACGCGCGCGCCGCGTCGACCATCGCCGCCGTCGGCGCGGCCTCCTCGGCCGGCACGGGCCCGTCGACCGGGAAGAGCCCCGGGACGACCGAGCCGTCGGTCGTCAGGCCCCGGAACTCGCTCGGGTACAGCGGCGCCCAGTTGCGGATGAGGCCCCCCGTGAAGTCGTCCTGCTTCGCCAGCTCGCGGTACGCATAGGCGTCGGCCCCGCGGATTCCGGCGAGGCGCGGGTCGTCGTGCGGGAAGAGGTACTGGCGGTAGGCGCCCGGCATCGTCATCGTCCACTCCCTCGTGATCGACTCTGTCGCCGTCACCCTAGCAGCGGGTCGCGTTGTCCCATTCAACGGGAAGGACTGGGCGCCTAGAGCGCGATCCTCACGATCGACAGCGCGCCCTGATCCGCGATGACCGGCAAGTCCGGAAGGCGACGATTCGCGGTCCGTTCGGCCTCGGCCGCGGTGATGCCCAAGGCGCGGAGCTGATTCTCCACGAACAGGGCCTCCGCCTCGCCCAGCGCCCGGCTCCCATCGAGGAAGACGCGGGTCGCCGCGACCAGCGCGCCGAGCGTCATCGCGGTCGCAGTCGGAACGTCCTTCACGATGAACCGGCCGGCATGCGCTCCGCGTTCGATCGTCCGCGCGATCCTGCCGCCGATGAGGTCGGAGACCCGCTCGCTCTCGGCGCCGAGTCGCACGATCAGCCAACCCCAGGTCGGATCGGTGATCGCCGCGCGCACCAGATGGCGCAGGGTCGCGGAGAGCTCGTCGGCAGGGTCGCTGATGCCCGTCGAGAGCGCGTCGAGACGCCTTCCCATCGTGCCGATCTCGAGGTCGACGATGGTGTCGATGAGCTCCTCCGCCGAGGTGAAGTAGTTGTAGAAGGTGCCGGTCGCGATGTCGGAGCCATCGGCGACGGTCCTCACCGTGACCGCCTCGATGCCCTCCCGCGCGATCACGTCGAGCGCGGTCGCGAGGAGCCGTCGTCGCGTCGCGTGGGCCTTGCGCTCGCGGACGCCGAGCCGAGGCGCGCCGTCCCCGCCCTGCTCCTCCGACTCCGTCATGGCCCTAACGCTATTGGACCGGCGTCGTCCAGCGGTGGTTCGCCGACCCTCAGTCGACAAGGGCGGCCTCCAGCCGGCTTCCGGCGGCCAGTAGCGCCCGTTCTTCACCGCGCCGCGCGACGAGCTGGACGCCCAGCGGAAGCCCCGCCGAGTCCCGATTCCCCGCGATCGCGAGCTGGGGCACCCCGAGCAGCTGCCACGCCCTGCTCATCACGGGCGATCCCGTCGCACCAAGGCCGACAGGCGCGGCACCGGGTGCGGCGGGTCCGAGCACGAGCGTGTCGCGGCCGAGGATCTCGTCGAAGACCGCCATGCGGATCCTCGTCCGCCTGAGCGCCGCCTCGTAGTCGCTCGCGGGCGTCGCGGCGCCCCGTTCGAGGAGCTCGCGCAGCTGCGGGCTGAGGCGATCGCGCCAGGCCATCAGGTCCCGGCGCTCGCGGGCGACCTCGTACTGCATGACCGTGACATGGTCGGCGACGAGCCCTTCGACCATGAGCCGATCCGTGTCGAGCCGCTCGACGGTCACCCCGGACTCCGCCAGCACCGCGGCCGAGTGCGTCACCGCGATCCGCATGTCCGCGGACGTGCCTCCGACATCGTCGCCGTGCCAGACGAGCACTCGTGACGTGGGCGGCGTTTCGACGGCGACCGGGAGGATCGCATCGGCGATGCGCTCCAGCCCGGTCGCCGACGGCGCGAGGACCCCGGCGGCATCGAGCGATGAGGCCAAGCCGGAGAACCCGTCGAGCGGCACGGCGCCGCGCGTGAGCACCAGCCCCGACACACCGCAGAACGCCGCCGGCCGGATGGTCGATCCCGCCGTCTGGCTGCCGAGCGCGAACGGGACGTGTCCTGCAGCGACGGCCGCCGCCGAGCCGCTCGAAGAACCTCCGGGAGTGCGACCGGGCGCCCGCGGATTCCGCGTCGGTCCGGGCGCGAAGTAGGCGAACTCGGTCGTCGCGGTCTTGCCGACCGGGACGGCCCCGAGATCGATGATCCGGTCTACGAACGAAGCCGAGCGGACGGCCGGCGCGTCGCTCGAGACCAGCGAGCCGCATCGCGTGGGCATCCCGGCCAGGTCGATGATGTCCTTCACGCCGAACGCCAGGCCCGCAAGGGGGCCGGCGCCGGGTCGACAGGCCGAGGCCTGCTCGTCGGTGGCGACCGCGACCCAGGCCTGGAACTCGTCGGCGCCGATCCGCGCCCGGGCGGCGGCGAGCGCGATCGCCGCCGCCCGCTGCGGATCGGGCCGGATGTCGGTGGTCACGGAACTCGAGTCAGAACCGACTTGGCGGGATAGTTCGATGCGAACCACGTGGGCAGCGGCGCGACGAACACGTTCTCCGTCCGATACCGGGACATCTTCCACACGCCGTCCTCGATCGCGAAGGTGTTGTTGAGCCTCGATGACCGCAGCAGTGCGGAGCCGTCGCCGAACAGCCAGGGCTGCATGTGAATCCACTGGCCGTCGGCAGTGACCCCGTCCTCGTGGATGTGGATCTGCTCGGTCGTCAGGTAGTGCGCATTGAGCAGCAGGTCGGACGTCGACCGCTGCTCATCCCCCTTCGAGGCGAAGAAGCCCTCGAAGTGCTCCTGGAGCTGCGCCGTGCCCTTCGAGTAGCCGAACTGGTCGTCGTAGAACGGACCGACGCCCTCCCAGACCGCGTCCTTCGTGTACAGCTCGAGGATGAGCTTGATGCGGTCATGCGGGCCGAGGTCGCCCGGCTCGGGCAGCGGGGTGTCGCACAGCCACATGTAGCGGGACATGAGGCGGCGGATGTCGGCCTCCCCCTCGAGGA
>JAGIAU010000011.1 GCA_017744755.1 Microbacteriaceae bacterium | reverse complement strand
AGCGCATGGGAGGCGAACTATGGACGTCGGCGGCGGCTACGGCACCGCGATGCGGCGCGCCCTCGAACTGGCGGCGCACGGCCCGCTGACCGGCGGCAACCCGCGCGTCGGCTGCGTGCTGCTGGATGCCGGCGGAGGCGTCATCGCCGAGGGCTGGCACCGCGGCGCCGGCACGCCCCACGCCGAGGTCGACGCGCTGTCGCGCCTGCCCGCGGGCCTCGCGCCCCACACCGCCGTCGTCACCCTCGAGCCCTGCAACCACATCGGCCGCACTGGGCCGTGCGCCGAGGCCCTCATCGCCGCGGGCGTGCAGCGCGTCGTCTACGCGGTCGCCGACCCCGGCGCCGCGTCGAGCGGCGGGGCCGACCGGCTCCGCGCCGCAGGCGTCGAGGTCGTGCCCGGCGTGCTCGCCGACGAGACCGAGGCGTTCCTGCACCCCTGGCTCACGGCGACGCGACGCGGACGCCCCTGGGTGACTCTGAAGTGGGCGGCTGCGCTCGACGGACGCGTCGCGGCCGCGGACGGCACGAGCCAGTGGATCACCGGCCCCGCCGCGCGGCTCGACGGCCACCGCCTCCGCGGGGAGTCCGACGCGATCGTGACCGGCACGGGGACCGTGCTCGCCGACGACCCGTCGTTGACCGCGCGCGACGCGGAGGGCGTTCTGCTCCCCCACCAGCCCGTCCCCGTCGTCGTCGGCGCGCGGCCCGTACCCTCGAACGCGGCGCTGCGCCGCCACCCGGCCGGGCTCGTCGAGGCGGGGCCGCGCCCGCTCGCGGGACTGCTCGACGACCTCTGGCGGCTCGGTCTCGCCCGCGTCCTCGTGGAGGCCGGCCCGGTGCTGACGAGCGCGTTCCTGCGGGCAGGGCTCGTCGACGAGCTCGCGGTGTACGTCGCGCCGAAGCTGCTCGGCGGCCCCGGCCTGGCCGTCGGCGACCTCGGCATCGCCACGATCGGCGACGCCCTCGACCTGGACCTGCACGACGTCCGCCGCCTCGGCCCCGACCTCGCGCTTTCGTTCCGTTTTCAGGGACAGACGGGGGTACGAATGCAATACGGGCTCGAAGAGCCTGCTGTCCCTGAAAACGGAAGGTGAAGACGATGTTCACGGGGCTCATCGAGGAGATCGGCGAGATCGTCGCCGTGGCGCCGAGCGGGGACGGGGCATGCGTGACCGTGCACGCCCCCGGCGTCGTCGCCGATGCGACGCACGGCGCGTCGATCGCGGTCGGCGGCGTCTGCCTGACGGTCGTGTCGTGGGATGCGGAGTCGTTCGACGCGGAGGTCATGCGCGAGACGCTCGACGTCACGACGATCGGAGCACGCGCCCCCGGCGACCGGGTCAACGTCGAGCGCGCCCTCCGCGCCGACGCGCGCCTCGGCGGGCACATCGTGCAGGGTCACGTCGACGACACGAGCGAGGTGCTCGAGGTCCGCCCCGGCGACCAGTGGCGCGTGATCCGCTTCGCCCTCGATCCCGAGCACGCCCCGCTCGTCGTCAAGAAGGGCTCCATCACCGTCGACGGCGTGAGCCTCACGGTGAGCGACGTGAGCGCGGCCGACGCGGCCGACGCCTGGTTCGAGGTGTCGCTCATCCCCGAGACCCTCGCGGCAACCACACTCGGCGCCCTCGCTCCCGGCGACCGCGTCAACATCGAGACCGACATCCTCGCGAGGCACGTCGCGCGTCTCATCGCGTTTCAGGCGTTCGAGCCCGACGCGCCGGATGCGTTCCCTCGACACGCGGCAGATGCCTGAAATCGGAAGGTCACGCATGCCACTCGCCACCATTCCCGACGCTCTCGAGGCGCTTCGCGCAGGGCAGCCCGTCCTCGTCGTCGACGACGCCGACCGGGAGAACGAGGGCGACGTCATCGTCTCGGCCGCGCTCGCGACGCCGGAGACGCTCGCCTGGATGATCCGCGTCACCTCCGGCTACCTGTGCGCGCCGATGCCGCGCGATCTCGCCGATCGGCTCAACCTCCCCCCGATGGTCGCCGTCAACCAGGACCCGAAGCGCACCGCCTACACCGTCAGCGTCGACGCCGCCTCCGGCGTCACCACCGGGATCAGCGCCGCCGACCGCGCACGGACGCTCAACGTCCTCGCCGCTCCGACAGCGACCCCCGACGACCTCATCCGGCCGGGCCACATCCTGCCGCTGCGCGCCGTCGACGGCGGCGTGCGCGAGCGCGCGGGCCACACGGAGGCGGCCGTCGAGCTCCTGCAGCTCGCCGGGCTCCCCCCGGTCGGCGCGATCGGCGAGCTCGTGACCGACGACGGCTCCATGATGCGGCTGCCCGAGATCCTCGACCTCGGGACGGAGCGCCGCATCCCGGTCGTCACGATCGCCGACCTCATCGTCTACGTCTCGGGCGAGCACGCCGAGCCGGTGGAGATCCTGCGCCCGCGCGTCTCGCTGCGGGCGGAGGCGAACGTCCCGACCGAGCACGGCACGTTCCGCGTCCGCGCCTACCGCGACGCGGCGACCGGCCATGACCACCTCGCATGGATCGCCGACCCGATCTCGGCCGTCCCAGTCGTGCGGGTGCACTCGGAATGCCTGACCGGCGAGGCGTTCGGCTCGCTCAAGTGCGAGTGCGGGCCTCAGCTGGACGCGGCGCTCGATCAGATCGCCCGGGAGGGCGGCGTCGTCGTCTACCTCCGCGGGCACGAGGGCCGCGGCATCGGCCTCGTCGACAAGCTGCGCGCCTACCGGCTGCAGGAGGACGGGCTCGACACCGTCGAGGCGAACCTCGCCCTCGGTCTGCCCGCGGACCGCCGTGAGTTCGGCGGCGCGGCCGGCATCCTGCACGACCTCGGCATCGAGCAGGTGCGGCTCCTGACGAACAACCCCGACAAGGTCGCGCAGCTCGAGGTGCACGGCATCGACGTCGTAGAGACGCTGCCGATGGTCGTCGGCGTGCGGGACGAGAACCAGAGCTACCTGCGCGCGAAGCGCGACAGAATGGGACACCTGCTGCCGGACGACGAGTCGCTCGCCGCGGCGACGGAGCACCGGTCGGCACTCGCCGCGGCGCGGAGCGCGGAGCACACGGAGGAGCAGGCATGAGCGGTGCGGGACGGCCGGACGGCGCGGAGCTGGACGGCGCCGGGATCCGGGTCGTGATCGTCGCGGGCCGCTGGCACACGGCCATCACCGACGGCATGATCGCCGGCGCGCAGCGCGTGCTCGAGGCCGGGGGCGCGAGCGTCGGACTCGTGCGGGTCGCCGGCTCCTTCGAGCTGCCGGTCGTCGCGAAGGCGATCCTGGAGGGCGACGCCGACGCGGTCGTGGCGCTCGGCGTCATCGTCCGCGGCGGCACGCCGCACTTCGACTTCGTCGCCGACGCGACGACGAGCGGGCTGAGCCGCGTCGCGATCGACACCGGCAAGCCGATCGGCTTCGGCGTGCTGACGCTCGACAACGAGCAGCAGGGGCTCGACCGCGCCGGCCTCGCCGGCTCGCGGGAGGACAAGGGCGGCGAGGCCGCCCACGCGGCGCTCGAGACGGCGATCCTGCTGCGCTCGCTGCGCGGCCTGCGCTGATCGATCCGCGCAGGCCGCGCGCCGCCGATCAGCCGACCCGTGTCACCTCGTCCACCGACGTGCCTGCCCAGAGCTCGAAGGCGCCGGGCTCGCGCCGCCATCCGCCGTCCCAATGCTCGAACACCCTCGGCGGGATTCGCACCGTCGCGACCGCGGCCGCGCCGGGCGCCGAACGGACGACCTCGAAGCCGGCCAGCCAGCGCACCGGACGGTCGACGGCGGAGTCCGGTCGCGCCGCGTAGACCTGGACGACCTGCTTGCCCGGCCGCTCCCCCACGTTCTCGACCGGCACCTCGACGATGGCGCCGCCGTCCTCGGTCCAGCGCACTGAGCCCGCGCCGATCCGCCAGCGCGTGTAGCCGAGCCCGAAGCCGAAGGGGAACGCCGGGGACCTGCCGGCGCGCAACCAGGCGCGATAGCCGACATGGACCCCCTCCGCGTAGGGGAGTCGCCCGTCCACCGGGGTGACGTCGAGCACCGGCACGTCCGCGGTCGCAGCCGCCCAGGTCGTGGGGAGCCGGCCGCCCGGCTCGACGCGGCCGGTGAGCACGTCGACGAGCGCGGAGCCGAACTCCTGACCGCCGAACCAGCCCAGCAGGATCGCCGCGGCCCGCTGCCGCCAGGGCAGCTCGACCGGCGATCCGGCGTTCACGACCACGACCGCGGCGGGGTTGGCCGCGAGCACCCGCTCGGCCAGCGCGTCCTGGGCGCCGGGCAGCCGGAGGTCCGTCCGGTCGAAGCCCTCGGACTCCACCGCGGAGTTCGTCCCGACGACGAGCACGACGAGGTCCGCATCCCGCGCCGCCTCGACGGCGTCCGCGATGAGCTCCTCCGGCGATCCGTCCGCGACGCCGGTGCCGACGGAGAACGTCATCGCCCCGGCGAAGGAGTCGGCGACGACGCGGCGCCGGTACTCCGCGACGATCTCGACCGTTCTGCCGGCGCGCACCTCGAAGGGCGCCGTCGCGGTGCCCGGCGACAGCAGGGCCGCCCCGAGGTCGTCGCCCTCCGCCTCGACCTCGGCGTCGAGCACGAGCTCGCCGTCGACCCGGATCACGCCGTTGCCGACGCCGGCGAAGCCGAGCTGCACCACCCCGTCCGCCGCGGGAGTCCATCGCGTCGAGCAACGCAGCGTCACGGTCCGCTCGATCGGCGCCTCTGAGCCGATCCAGACGAACGAGGTGGCGCGACGGTCCTCGACGAACAGCTCCTCGCCCGCGTCCCCGAGGAACGCGACGCGGACCCCGGGCTCACCGGTCACCGGGTTGACGATCTGGTCGAGGGGCAGTTCGGCGAGCCCGCGCTGCACGACCGCGCCGACCCGATACTCGACGTGAGCGTCGGGGAAGGCCGCACGGATCGCATCGAGCGGACTGACGGTGCGCTCCGGCACGACCGTCGCGCTGCCGCCGCCCTGCGTGCGGACCACGAGCGCGTTGTGCCCGATCACCGCGATCCGCCGCGGCGCGCCCCCGAGCGGCAGGATGCCCTCGTTGCGCACCAGCACCATCCCCTCGGCCGCGGCCTCGCGAGCGAAGGCGATCCCGTCCTCGACCTCCTTCGGCTCCGCGGAGACCGGCTCGAAGCCCTCGAGCGCGCCGACCCGCGCCGCGAGCGCGAGCAGCCGCAGGACCTTCCGGTCGATCGCCGCCTCGCTCACCTCGCCCTCGCGCACGGTGCGCACGAGCGCCGCCCCCCACGGCCCGTCCGGGCCGGGCATGACGAGGTCCTGAGCGTGCTTCGCGCTCTCGATCGACCGGACCGCGGTCCAGTCGCTCACGACGACGCCGTCGAATCCCCACTCGTCGTTGAGCGGGCTCTCCAGCAGCGGGTTCTCCGTCGCCGTCGCCCCGTTGATCGAGTTGTACGCGCTCATCACCGCCCAGGCGCGGGACGCGCCGATCGGCTTCTCGAATGCGGCGAGGTAGACCTCGCGGAGCGTGCGCTCGTCGACCAAGACGTCAGCCGTGAAGCGCTCGGTCTCGAAGTCGTTCGCCACATAGTGCTTCGGGGTGGCCGCGACCCCGTTGTCCTGCAGTCCGGTCACATATGCGGCGGCGAGATCGGCGGTCAGCAGGGGGTCCTCGCTGAACGCCTCGAAGTGGCGTCCGCCGAGCGGCGAGCGATGGATGTTGATGGTCGGGCCGAGCACGACGTCGACGCCCTTGCGCCGGGCCTCGACGGCGGCGGCGGCGCCGTAGCGATGTGCGAGCGCGAGATCCCAGCTCGCCGAGAGCGCGGTCGCGGACGGGAGATTCAGCGAGGGCTCCCGCTCGTCCCAGTGCTCGCCCCGCACGCCGGACGGGCCGTCGGAGAGCAGCATCGCGCGCAGCCCGATGCTCGCCTCCGGCCAGGTCGTCCAGAAGTCGCGTCCGGTGAGCAGGCGCACCTTCGCTTCCAGGTCGAGTCGGTCGAGCAGCTCGACGAGTCGCGGGTCGTCCGGCGTGATCATGGGCAGTCCTCTCGGATGGCGGATGGTTCGGGAGCGGAGAACACGGGCGTGAGACCCGCGAAGCGATGGCGCCGCCGCGCGAGGCGCGCGACGGGGTCCGAGGCCGCGACCTCGTCGAGCGCCCGGGCGATGGCCTGCACGACCTCACCGGCCGGGTCCTCGCCCTCCGGCACGATCGCGTCGACGATGCCGTCTTCGAGCAGGTGCCGGGCGCCGATGCGCTGCGCCCGGGCGAGCTGCGGCGCGTGATCGACGTCGCGATGCACGATCGCGCTCGCCCCCTCGGGGGGCAGCGGCGAGAGCCAGGCGTGCTCGGCCGCGATGATGCGGTCGGCCGGCAGCAGCGCGAGGGCGCCCCCGCCGGTGCCCTGGCCGAGGATCACGGAGACCGTCGGGACCGGGATGGTCAGCAGCGCGGCGAGGCAGCGGGCGATCTCCCCGGCGAGCCCGCCCTCCTCGGCCTCGCGGCTGAGCGCGGCGCCCGAGGTGTCGATCACGGTCACCAGCGGCAGGCGCAGCTCCGCGGCGAGCCGGAAGCCGCGGGCGGCCACCCGCAGGGCGCCGGGCCCGAGCTCGCGTCCCGGCAGCTGGCTCCGCCGGTCCTGGCCGAGGACGACGACACCGCGGCCGCCGAATCGGGCGATCGCGAGCGTCAGGTTCGGATCCGTCTCGCCGCGGCCGCTGCCGCTGAGCGGCACCGCTCTGCCGGTCGCGCGGCGCAGCACGCTGCGCAGGCCGGGGCGCCCGGCCTCCCGCGACCGCGCGACCGTGGCCCAGTCGTCCTCCTCGCCGAGCTCCGCCGGCGGCCGGGGGCCCGCCGCCGCGCCGTCCGCCCGCGCCTGCCAGGCGTCGAGCACGTCGATCGCGAGCCCGCGAAGGCGGCCGGGCGCGAGCGCCGCGTCCACGAGGCCGTGCGCGTACAAGTTCTCGGCGAGCTGCACGCCCGACGGGAACGCTTCGCCGTGCAGCGCCTCGTAGACCCGCGGCCCGAGGAAGCCGATGAGCGCGCCCGGCTCGGCGACGGTCACGTGGCCGAGCGAGCCCCACGAGGCGAACACCCCGCCGGTCGTCGGATGACGGAGGTAGACGAGATAGGGCAGCCCCGCCTCGCGATGCTCGACCACGGCGGCCGTGATCGTCGCCATCTGCACGAAGGCGACCGTGCCCTCCTGCATCCGCGTCCCGCCGGAGACGGGCGCCGCGAGCACGGGCAGGCGCTCGCGAGTGGCGCGGGCGATCGCCGCCGTGACCCGGGCCGCAGCGGCGACCCCGATCGATCCCCCGAGGAAGCGGAACTCGCCGACGACGACCGCGACGCGATGCCCCCCGACGCGCCCCTCCCCGGTCACGACCGCCTCGTCGAGGCCCGTCGCCGCCCTCGCCGCCTCGAGCTCCGCCCGGTAGGCCGCGGAGCCGAACGGCAGGATCGGCTCGTCCCAGCCGACGAAGCTGCCCGGGTCCAGCACCAGCTCGATGAGCCCGGCGGCTGTCGGCCGAGCGGTGGCCGCCGCGCTCATCCCGCCGAGAACTCCGAGCGGATCGCGGCGCCGTGCTGGTCGAGCGTCGGCGGCGCCGCGTGCGCCGTGCGCGTGACCTCGGCACCGTCCCGGTCGAAGAATCGCAGCGCCGGGCCGGGCAGCTCGATAGGTCCGAGACTCGCGTGGTCGACGCCGACGACGAGGCCCTGGGATCGGGTCTGCTCCCAGGCGTAGACCTCGTCGATGCTGCGCACTCGACCAGCCGGCACCCCGAGCTCGGCGAGCCGGGAGAGCAGCGCCTCGGCCGGCCAGTCGGCGAAGGCGCGCTCGACCTCGAGGATGAGCTCCGTCCGATGCCCGACGCGGTCGGCGTTCTCGGCGAAGCGGACATCGCCGCGATCGATGCCGAAGCCGTCGGCGAAGCGCTCCCAGAGCGATGCGGAGCCGACGGAGATCTGCACCGCGCCGTCGGCGCAGCGGAAGAGGCCGTAGGGCGCGATCGAGGGGTGGTGGTTGCCCGCAGCATGCCCCACGCCCCCGGCGACCGTCCACCTCGTGCCCTCGAACGCGTGGACCCCGACGAGCGCGGCGAGCAGCGAGGTGCGCACATGGGCGCCGGCGCCGGTACGACCGCGCTCGACGAGCGCGGCGAGCACGCCGGTCACACCCGTGATGCCCGCGAGCAGGTCGCCGATCGGCACCCCGACCCGTTGCGGGTCGTCCGGGCCGGGACCCGTCAGCGACATGATGCCGGCCTCGCCCTGCGCGATCTGGTCGTAGCCTGCGCGGTCGCCCTCCGGGCCGTCGTGGCCGAAGCCGCTGATGGACAGGGCGACGAGCGCCGGGTTCAGCTCGACGAGCCGATCCCAGCCGAAGCCGAGCCGATCCATCGTGCCGGGCCGGAAGTTCTCGAGCAGCACGTCCGCGCCCCGGATCAGCGACTCGAGCACCTCCCGGTCCGCCGCCGCTTTGAGGTCGAGCGCGATGGACTCCTTGTTCCGGTTGCAGCTGAGGAAGTAGGTCGACTCGGTTGCGCCGGGCTCGCCGACGAAGGGCGGCCCCCAGCCCCGGGTGTCGTCGCCGTGCCCGGGTGCCTCGACCTTGATCACCCGTGCCCCGAGGTCGCCGAGCATCATCCCGGCATGCGGCCCGGCGAGCGCTCGGGTGAGATCGACGACGACCAGTCCGGACAGCGGTCCGGCGCTCATGCCGGCACTCCCGCGCTCCAGAACTCGCGGAGCGAGCCGCGCGGGTCGAGCACCAGCCGGGGCGGGGTGTCGAGGATCATCGTCGCGCGGGCCGGCTCCGCGTAGGCGGGCCAGTCCGGCAGTGCCGGGGCGCGGGGCGCGCCACGGCGGGCGAACTCCACCCAGGCGCCCGAGATCCACTCCGAGAGCTCGACCGGCGGGCGGTCGCCGACGAGCGACGCCGACTCGATCCGATCGAGCTGCCGGAAGACGAACGGCACTTCCAGCGCGTGGCAGGAGCCGAGCGCTCCGCCCATGAGCGGGCTCGGCCAGGTGAACAGATACGCATAGGTGCCGCCCCGCGCGCCCTCGCGCGCCGCCAGCAGGCGGTTCGTCGGCTGGCGGTAGAGCCGGTCGGAGAGGTAGGACTCGAATACCTGCTCATCGGTCGCGGGCGAGCCGAGCAGTGCGTCCAGCCGTTCGCGGTAGTCGATCAGCGCCGTGGCCGGATCGTCCGGCGCATCCTCGGCGAGCAGCGCTTCGAGCCGTTCCAGCGGACTGCGGCCGTCGCCCCGCGTCTTCGGCCGCACCATGGTGAAGAACGCGGCCTCGTTGAGGTTCGTGCCGGCGAGCAGGTCGACATCGGCCGAGCAGCCCGCGGCGATCGCCTCGAGCGGCAGGCGGGGCAGGATCCGTCCGTCGATCGTCGGCTGGAACGGCAGCGGCAGCCCGATCACGCGCGCCGCGTGCGCCTCGCCGACCCGCGCCTGGGCGGCGAGCAGCTCGGAGATCGGGAGGTCGAGCAGCCGCTCCGCCTCCGACTCGCGCAGGCCCGCGGCCTCGAGCAGCTCGTGCACGACCGCGCTCGAGTCCTCCGCGGCGCGGGCGCGCTCCGCCGTGCCCGACTGCAGGATCGCCCGCGCGAAGAGGCCCTGCGCCGCAGGCATGCCCAGCAGGGTGCCGACGGCAGCGGCGCCTGCGGACTCGCCGAACACCGTCACCCGCCCCGGATCGCCGCCGAAGGCCCGGATGTTCTCCTGGACCCATTGCAGCGCGAGCACCCAGTCCAGCACCGCCGTGTTCGCGGCGTCCGCGTAGTCCGGACCGAGCAGCGGCTCGAGATGCAGGAAGCCGAGCGCCCCGAGCCGGTAGTTGATGGAGACCACGACGACGTCGAGGGAGGCGGCGAGCTCCGCGCCGTTGTTGTACCCGGTCGCGTTCGACCCGGTGACGTAGGCGCCACCGTGGATCCACACCAGGACCGGGCGTTCCAGGTCGTCGGCCCGCGGGGTCCACACGTTGAGGTTGAGGCACGTGGCCTCATCCGTCGGGGGCTGCCAGAAACCGCCGTCGACGAGCACCGGGTCGGCGTTCTGCGGCGCGGCGGCGGCGAGGCGCCGCGCGTCCCTCGTGCCCTCCCAGGGCTCCACGGGCTGCGGCGCGAGGAATCGGCGCCCCGTCGTGGGGGCGGCGAACGGGATGCCCAGATAGCTCTCGACATCGGCCCGCCTGGTCACGGTCGTGGTGCCGCGGACGAGGCCGGCGGCGGTCGCGACGACGGTCACTCGCCAGTCACCTCCGTCGCGAGGAACGCGGCGCGCTCCTGGCGCCGGACCGCCTGCCGCCCCGGGTCCGGGACGGGTGCCGCCATCAGCAGTCGGCGGGTGTAGGGGTGCGCCGGGTCCGAGGTCACCTGCGCGCCATCGCCGTACTCGACGATCTCGCCGTGCAGCATGACGGCCACCCGGTGGCTGATGTGCCGCACCACGCTGAGGTCATGCGAGACGAAGAGGTAGGCGACCCCGCTGCGCTCCTGGATGTCGATGAGGAGGTCGAGCACGCGCGCCTGCGTCGACAGGTCGAGGGCGGAGACCGGCTCGTCGCAGACGATGAGCTTCGGGTGCAGCGCGAGCGCCCGCGCGATCGCGACCCGCTGGCGCTGACCCCCCGAGAAGTGCCGAGGGAGCCGGTCGATCGCGTCGCCCGGCAGTCCCACCTGGTCGAGCAGCTCGCGAATGCGATCCCGGGCGGTAGACCGCGCCACGCCGGCCGCGGTGAGCGGCTCGGCGAGGATCGCGCCGATCGTCATCGACGGGTTGAGCGAGGAGTACGGATCCTGGAAGACGACCTGGATGTCCCGGCTCAGTTCCCGCCGCCGACGGGCGCCGGCATGCGTGATGTCCTCGCCGTCGAAGCGGACCGAGCCGGCGGCCACCGGAGCCAGGCCGAGCACGGCCCGGCCGAGCGTGGTCTTCCCCGAGCCCGACTCGCCGACGAGGCCGAGCGTCTCGCCCGCGGCGATGTCGATCGAGACGCCCTTGAGCGCGCGGAAGGGCTTGGCGAACCATCTCTTGCCCGGGAAGTCGACGACGACATCGTCGACCCGCAGCAGCGACTCGCTCATGAACGGACCTCCGGAGTGACGAGCGGGCCGCGCGGCGGCGCGTCCTCGAGGGTGGAATCCAGCAGCATCCGGGTGTACGGATGAGCCGGCGACTCGAAGATCTCCTCGACCGAGCCGTGCTCGACGACCCGGCCGTGCTGCATGACGGTCACGCGGTCGCAGAGATCCGCGACGACGCCGAAGTTGTGGGTGACGAGCATCACGCCCATCGCCCGCTCCTGCTGCAGCGAGCGCAGCAGGTCGAGGACCTCGGCCTGCACGCTCACGTCGAGGGCCGTCGTCGGCTCGTCCGCGATCAGCAGCTCCGGATCGCAGGAGACCGCGCCTGCGATCAGCACGCGCTGCGCCATGCCGCCGGAGATCTCGTGCGGGTAGGCGCCGAAGGTGCGCCGCGGGTCGACGATGCCGACGCGGTCGAGCAGTTCCAGCGCCCGCGTCCTCGCGGCGGCCCGCGAGAGTCCGAGATGGCGCCGGATCGGCTCGACGAGCTGGAAGCCGACGGTGAACGTCGGGTCGAGGTTGCTCATCGGCTCCTGCGGGATGTAGCCGATGCGGCCGCCCAGCAGCGCGCCGCGCGCCGCGCGTCCGAGGGTCGCGAGGTCGGCGCCGTCGAAGCCGATCGTGCCCGACCGCACCTCGCCGCCGCGCGGCAGCAGCCCGAGGATCGCCAGCGCCGTCTGCGTCTTGCCCGAGCCGGACTCGCCGACGACGCCGTGCACCTCGCCGCGCCGGATCCGGAGGTCCACCCCGTCGACGACGACGGTCGTGCCGCCGCCCGCCGCCGCGTATCCGATCTTGAGCCCCGCGACGGTGAGCAGCGCCTCGCCGAGATCCGGGCGGACCGCCCCGGGTGCCGCCTCGACCTGGGGCGGCAGCGTCACGCCGCCGTCGCCGCGACGCGTGCGCGCCGGCTGCGCGTCCTGCACCGCATCCCGGAGGGCCGCGCCGAAGAGCGACAGCGCGCCCACCGTGAGCCCGATCATGACACCGGGCCAGATGAGCATCATCGGCGCCGCGTAGATGTTCTGGAACGCCTCGTTGAGCATCTGCCCCCAGCTCGGGGTCGTCGAGTCGCCGACGCCGAGGAAGTCGAGGCCCGCCTGGATGACGACGGCGAGGCCCGCCATCATCGAGGCCTGGATGACGAGCGGAGCCTGGACGACGCCGAGCACGTGCCGCCCGATGATCCGGGCGTCGTTGACGCCCGAGACCTTCGCGGCGTCGATGAAGAGCTCCTTGCGCACCGCGATCACGCCGCTGCGCGTGAGCCGGAACACGCCGGGCGACAGCAGCACGCCGAAGACGGCCATCACGAGGTACATCTGGGGGCCGACGACCGAGATCACCGCGAGCAGCACGATGAGGCTCGGCATCGACATCAGGAGGTTCGCCGACCAGCTGCCGATCGAGTCGAACCAGCGCTGGTAGTAGCCGGCGATCAGCCCCGTCGGGATGCCGATCCCGAGCGCGACGAGGAGCGTGACGAGCGCGCCCAGGAGGCTCGTCCGGCCGCCGTAGAGCAGCCGGGAGAAGATGTCCCGGCCGGCCGAGTCGGCGCCCAGCCAGTGCTCGGCCGACGGCGGTGCGAGCACCGCCGCGAGCTCGGCACGGGTCGGGTCCCAGGAGGTCAGCAGCGGGGCGGCGACGCACAGGAGCACGATCAGGAGGAACACCGTGATGGAGACGACCGCCATCGGATCCCGCAGCATGCGGCGCAGCGGTCCGCCGCGGCGCGGCTTCACGCCGGCGGCGACGATCATCGTGGTCATGGGTCCGGGTCCGCTCATGCCACACGCGCCTTCGGGTTGAGCCATCCCGCGAGGATGTCGATGATCAGGTTGACGACGACGACGAGCAGCACCATGACGACGACGATGGCGAGGATCTGCGGGAGATCGCCCTGCGTCGTCGCGGTGACCGCCATGCTCCCGAGGCCGGGCAGCGCGAACACCTTCTCGATGACGATGGCGCCCGACAGGAGCCCGATGAACTGCAGGGAGAGCACGGTCAGCGCCGGTCCGGCGGCGTTGCGCAGCACGTGCCGGAAGAGCAGCGAGCTCGGGCGCACGCCCCGGGCGCGCAGGGTGCGGACGAAGTCCCGCTCCAGGATGTCGATGGTCGCGCCGCGCACCTGCTGCGCCGTCGACGCGATCGTGCCGATCGCGAGGGCGATCACCGGCAGCACGAGGCCGACCGCCCACTTCCCGGGGTCGGTGGCGATGGGCGTGTAGCCGGTCGCCGGCAGGAGCCGCAGCGTCACAGCGAAGACGGTCACGAGCACGAGCGCGACCCAGAAGTTCGGGAGCGCGAAGCCGATGACGGCGAAGATCTGGACGAAGCGATCGATCCAGCCGCGGCGCACCGCGGCCGCCATGCCGAGCACGATCGCCAGCACGGCGGTGACGAGGATCGCGACGGAGACAAGCGAGAGCGAGACCGGCAGGCGCGTCGCGATCGTCGTCATGACGGGCTCGCCCGTGAACCACGACCGGCCGAAGTCGCCGTGCAGGGCGCCGGCGAGCCAGTCGCCGTAGCGCTCCCAGACCGGGCGGTCGAGGCCGAGCTCGGCCGCCTTGGCGGCGACCTGCGCCTCGGTCGCGCCCTCGCCGAGGATGTTGCGCGCCGGATTGCCGCCGGAGAGGCTCATCAGCAGGAACGTCAGCGTCGCGGCCGCGAAGATCAGGACGACGCCGGAGGCGAGTCGTCGGGTGAGGAAGAGAAGCATCGGCTTTCCGTGTGTCGGGGCGATGGCGAGGCCGGGGTGCGGCGTTCGCCGCACCCCGGCGCTCGATCACTTCGCGGGCGCGAAGTTCCAGATGTAGGGCACCACGTTCTGCGGCTGCATCGTGACGGCGACCTCCGGGCTGGAGACGTAGACGTTGTTCTGCACGTACCACGGCGCGAACCAGGCCTGCTCGACGAGGTACTCGTTCACGGCCTGGAAGGCCTCGTCGGTCCCCTCCGCCTGAGCGGTCGCGATGAGCGCGTCGAGCTCCGGCGTCGCGTTGTGGTACATGTTCCACGGCGCGTTCGGCTGGACGACCTTCAGGATGTCCTGCCACGCGTTCGAGGAGCCCCACGAGAAGAGGAACATCGGGAACTCGCCCGAGAGCAGCGTCGAGATCACCTGGTCGGCCGCGACCGGCTGCGCCTGCACCGTGATGCCGACGTCACCGAGCTGCTGGTAGGCGACCGCCTGGATGTCGGCGAAGGCGGCGATGTCGGGCATGGTCACGGTGAACCCGTCCGGGTACCCGGCCTCGGCGAGCAGGGCCTTGGCCTTCTCCGGGTCGTACGAGTACGCCGAGTCGAGTCCGGCCGAGAACGCCTGGCTGCTCGGGTGGAAGATCTGCGTCGTGCGCTGGCCCTCGCCGAGCCGGATCGCGGCAAGGATCCCGTCCGCGTCGATCGCGTAGTTGATCGCCTGGCGCACGCGCGGGTCGGCGAGCGCCGGCACCTTGGTGCCGTCGCGGTCGACGATGAACACGCCCTGCCAGTCGCCCTGCATCGTCTGGACGTCGAGGCCGCTGGCCTGCGCCTCGCCCATCGACTTCGCGTCGGCGAGCGCCGCGTCGATCTCGCCGGCCTTGAGCGCGTTCAACCGCGCCGTGAGGTCCGTGAGCGGCTTGATCACGATCTCGTCGAACGGGAACGCCGCCGCGTTCCAGTACTCCGGATTGCGGGTGTAGGTGTACTGGCTCCCGTTCACGGTCGCCGCGCTGTCGAGCACGTACGGGCCCGATCCGACCGGAGTGGTCTTGAGCTCGCCGCCCTCGAGCGCCGCCGGGCTCGCCTGCATGCCGGAGACGAGGGCGAGGTTGCGCAGCAGCGCGGGGTCCGGCGCCGAGAGGTCGAGCACGAGCTCGTAGTCGCCCGTCGTCTCGATCGACTCGACCGCTCCGAGGGTGATCGAGTTCTGGCCGGTGCCGCTCTGGAAGTGCTCGAGGTTCGCCTTGGCGACCGACGCGTCGAAGGCCTCGCCGTCGGTGAAGACGACGTCGTCGCGCAGCGTCAGCGTCAGCTCGGTGAAGTCGTCGTTGTACTCGTAGCCGCTCGCGAGCCACGGCTCGATCTCCAGGTCCGGCGTGATGTGGAGCAGCGAGTCGTAGACGGGCTGCATGTACTGGATGCGGTTGCCGAACTCGGCGTCGGCCGGGTCCCAGCTGGTGGCGTCGAAGGTGGCGCCGAGGGTGAGCGTGCCGCCGGTCGCCGACGTCGGCTCGGGGGCCGGCGTGCCCGCGGCGCATCCCGCGGCGACGAGGGCGACCGCGGCGAGGACGGCCGTCGCCCCGGCGGTGGACTTGAGCTTCATTGCTGTAGTTCTCCTGTTCTTCTCCGACGCCGACCGGTGGTCCGGGCGGCGCAAAGCGCTAGATCGACGCGCCCTGATGGCGCTGCGCCCGTGCACGCCATGGCGCCGACGGCGTGGCCGGGGCGGTGCGGTGCATTCGAGTTCACTCTCCATCGAGTCATCACGTTCGATCTCCAAAACCATACCGTGTAGTCGGTCGGTAAATCAATTGCAGCGACATCAAGGCCGCCGGCCGCTCGGCAGCCGGGCAGGCGGGACGGCTCGGGCGAGCGGGGTCAGGCGACGGTGACCAGCGGGGCGATCGCCGCACGCAGCGCGGCGCTCACGGTCACGAAGCTCGCCAGCATGTCGACCCCGTGGTCGTAGATCCACTGGAGCTGGATGCCGTCCATCAGCGCGATGAGGGCCGCCGCGGTCGCCTCGAGCGGCGCGTCGGAGCGGACCGCCCCCGCGTCGATGCCGGTGGCGAGCGCGCCGACGAGCCGGTCACCCAGCTGGTCGAGATCGAGGACGGGACGCGATGTACTCGTGACCGGGGTGGTCCACCGCGGTGCACTCGGCCACCAGCACGGCGAACAGTCGCACTCGGACGCGGTTCGACGCCGACTCGACGAGCAGCTCGGCCAGGCCGTCGATCACATTCGCCCCGCCGCGGCTCAGCGAGCGGATGATGAGCGCATCGTCCGCCGCCTCGTGCCGGTCGAGCACCGCGAGCAGCAGCTCCTCCTTGGTGCGGAAGTGGTGCAGCAGCCCGGACTGCGTCACGCCCGCGCGCTCCGCGACCGCGGCGAGGCTCGACCCCCGGTAGCCCGCCTCGGCGAAGACGTGCTCGGCAGCGGCGAGGATGGCGAGCTTGGTCTGCTCACCCTTGACATTGTTCTGACCGAGCTTGGCGCCCACGCTCCCAGCGTATCGCGCCGCGCGGGGTCGACCAATATCAAACCGGATGATCGGTCAGAGGATCGTGCGTGCGTGCTGAGCCTCAAGACAGGAACAGCGCCCGGAGCCGCCGCGTCGCGAAGACGATGCCGAGCGCGATCATCACGGCGAAGTAGCCGACGTGGATGAGCATCGACCAGTCGAGCGCGCCCGTCGTGAGGCCGCGGATCAGCTCCGTCCCGTGCCACAGCGGGAAGGCCATGACGATCCATTGCACCCAGTCCGGGTACTGCGAGATCGGGAAGAACGTGCCCGAGAGCATGTACATCGGCAGCATGACGAACGCGATCCAGTCCATCTGCTGGAACGACCTCAGATAGCTCGTGATCCCCATCGCGACGGAGGCGAAGCCGAAGGCGACGACGAGCGCCGCCGGGATGGCGAGGATCGCGGTCCACGACAGGTTCAGCCCCGCGAGCTGCATGACGACGAGGAACGCGGTCCCGTAGAGTCCGCCGCGGAAGAGCGCCCAGGCCATCTCGCCGAGGGCGACATCGAGCGGGCCGAGGCTCGTCGCGAGCATCGCGTCGTAGACGCGCATGAAGCGCATCTTGAAGAACACGTTCCACGCGGCGTCCGCGATCGCCCCCGTCATCGCGGCGGCGGCGAGCAGCCCCGGGGCGATGAACGCGGCGTAGGAGACGGCCCGGCCGTCCGGCAGCTCGACCGCGCCGATGAGCCCGCCGAGGCCGGCGCCGAGGGAGAGCAGGTAGAACACGGGCTCGAAGAACCCGGACACCATGACCCAGAGGTTCGTGCCGCGCGCGCCGACGAGGTTGCGGTTGAAGACGGCGTAGGCGTTGCCGGAGGAGAGCGCCCCGACGCCGCGCGCCTCCTTCGGCGCGCGCAGCTCGCTGAGCGACGTCATTTCTCGAGCCTCCGCCGCAGTCCGCGGACGACGAGCACCCAGCCGACGACGATCGCGGCGAGCAGCACGACGACGTGCACGAGGTACAGCCAGCCCGGCCCCGTCGGGCCGTAGGCAGTCGCCCGGGCGAGCTCGGACGCGTGCCAGAGCGGGCTGATCCAGCCGATCGGCTGCAGCCAGATCGGCAGCACCTCGAGCGGGAACATCGTGCCGCTGAAGAGCGTGAGCGGGATGACGATGAAGCGGTTCACGAGGGCGAACTGACCGGTGTCCCGCTCGATCCTGGCCGCGTACGCGCCGAGCGGGAGGCCGAAGGCCGCCGCGCCGAGCAGGGCGGCCAGCACCGACGCCCAGGCCCACGGCGAGGAGAACGCGCCCGCGAGCCACGCGACGAGCGCGTACAGGATCGCGGTGATCCCCGCACGCAGCGCGATCGACGCGACGAAGCCGCCCGCGATCTGAGGGACCGTGAGCGGGGCGGCGCGCATCGCGATGAACGTCCTGCGCCACATGACGCCGAGGAGCGTGCCGAACATGGCGTCCTCCGCCCACACCTGCAGCGTGAGCCCGCACATGAGGGCGGGGAGGACGAAGGCGAGGTACGGGACGCCGCCGACGCCCGCGCCGCCGGTGCCGGCCTGCACGAGCGCGCCGACGCCGACGCCGAAGGCGAGCCAGGACAGGAAGGGCGTGCCGACCGCCTGCGCGACCGTCACGAAGCCGTAGGAGCGGAGGTCCCGGATGTGGTGCTCGAGGACGTACCAGAGGCCGAGACGGCGGGAGCGGGCGCCGGGCGCCGGGGCGCCCTTCGACTCGCGGCGCTCGCTCCGGGAACCAGGGAGGACGGTCATTCGATGAGCGACCTCCCCGTGAGCCGGAGGAACACGTCCTCCAGCGACGAGCGCCGCACGAGCGAGGTGACCGGATCCCAGCCACGGCGGAGCACCTCCGCGAGCACGTGCTCGCCGTTCTCCGCGTAGACGAGCACGCGGTCCGGCAGCGGCTCGACCCGCTCGCCGAGGTCGGCGAGGGCGACGGCCGCCTCCGCGTTCCGCTCGGAGCCGAACCG
Organism: Microbacteriaceae bacterium; assembly: GCA_017744755.1. Classification (GTDB taxonomy): domain Bacteria; phylum Actinomycetota; class Actinomycetes; order Actinomycetales; family Microbacteriaceae; genus 73-13. The sequence goes on along the minus strand of JAGIAU010000011.1, from coordinate 1,030 downwards.
CACCTCGAGCACCTCGCGCGTCGAGTGCTCGCGGATGAGGCCGGCCGGCGTCCCCTCCGCCATGATCCGCCCGTGGTCGACGACGATGAGCCGGTCGCAGAGCTGCTCGGCCTCATCCATGTAGTGCGTCGTCAGCACGAGCGTCGTGCCCTGCTCCTTGAGCCGGAACAGCCGGTCCCAGAGGATGTGCCGCGCCTGCGGGTCGAGCCCGGTCGTCGGCTCGTCGAGGAGCAGGATCCGCGGCTCGTTGATGAGCGCGCGGGCGATCGTGAGGCGCCGCTTCATGCCGCCGGAGAGGTCGTCGATCGCCGCCTTCGCCTTGTCCTCGAGCTGCGCGAAGCCGAGCAGCTCGTCGGCGCGCGCGGCCACGACCGCATGCGGGAGGCCGAAGTAGCGGCCGTAGACGATCAGGTTCTCCCGGGCGCTGAGCTCGGTGTCGAGGTTGTCGAGCTGCGGCACCACGCCGAGCTGCGCGCGGATCTCCGGCCCCTGCCGGTCCGGGTCGCGGCCGAGGATCTCCAGGGAGCCTCCGGAACGCGCCGAGACCGCGCCGAGCATCCGCATGGTCGTCGACTTCCCGGCGCCGTTCGGCCCGAGCAGGCCGAACGCCTCCCCCGGCGCGACCTCGAACGACACGTCGTCGACCGCGACGGTGCTGCCGTAGACCTTGCGCAGGCCTGCGGCCCGGATGACGGGAGCGACTCCATTGGGCACCCGAAGAGCCTAAGCGCGACCCCCGACATCGCCGTCGTCCCCGGGACCCGGACCCCCCGGACTCGGGCCGCCGGGCGACGCCCGAAGGTGAACAACAGGTGAACCCGACGCGTTAGCCTGATCCGGTGGAGCCGTGGATCGTCGTCCTCGTGATCGCGATCGCATTGGTCTTCGACTTCACGAACGGCTTCCACGACACCGCGAACGCGATGGCCACGCCCATCGCCACGGGAGCGCTCAAGCCGAAGGTGGCTGTGCTCATCGCGGCCTGTCTGAACCTCGTCGGCGCCTTCCTGTCGACGGAGGTCTCGAAGAC
>JAGIAU010000119.1 GCA_017744755.1 Microbacteriaceae bacterium | reverse complement strand
GCGGCGTCGAGGGCGGCGATCTCGCGACGGCGCCGGTCGTGACGGCCGTGGCGACGGCGTTCGGCGATCTCGAGGGCCGCGCACCGGTGCTCCGCTCGGGCGCCCGCGTCGGCGACGTCGTCGCGACGACCGGCGCGCTCGGCTGGGCGGCGCAGGGACTGCGCTGGCTCGAGCGCGGCGCGCGCCTGGACCCCGTCGCGCTGCGCGCCGACCTTCCGGAGGAGGCGCCGGAGGCGGTCGCGCGCCGGGCGCGTTCGCAGATCCTCGCCCAGCTCCGGCCGTCGCCGAAGATCGCGCACGCGCTCGCGGCCGCCGTCGGGGGCGCGACGTCGATGATGGACGTCTCGGACGGCCTCGCGCTGGACGCCTCCCGCATCGCGTCGGCGAGCGGCGTGCGGATCGATCTCGGCGAGGCCGCGGTCGGCGTGCTCGAGGCGGCGGAGGACCATGCGTTCCTCGCCACGTTCCCGCCGGGCGTGGCGCTGCCGGACGGGTTCTCGCCGATCGGCGAGGTCCTCGCCGGCGAGGGCGTCAGCGTGCAGGGCGAGCCCTTCGCCGCCGCGGGCTGGGACCCCTTCCGCGCCTAGTCTGCTCGCTGCGGCGCGGTCGGGACGCTCGCGAGTGCGCTCTGGTCGGTCACGACCGGTCGGACCCCGCAGAACGCGCTCGCGAGCGATCCGCCTCCTCGTCGCCCTCACCCCGCGCCCTCGCCCTCGCCCCTCGAGCGTGCGGTCGGCGCCCCTCGAAGCACGCCGACGGGGCGGCGACCGCACACTCGCAGGATCGTGAGACCCGTGGTGAGGGGACGGGAACGCGCTCAGGCGCGGGCGAGCCAGTGCACCGCGGTCTCGCCATAGGACTTCGTACGGCGCAGCGCCAGGCCGGGCGGGAGCGTCGGCTCGGGGGAGCGCGCGGAGCGCTCCACGATGACGGTCGCGTCCTCCGACAGCAGCGGCTCGAGCGCGGCGAGCACCCCGGCGACGTCGCCCTCCGGCACGTCGTACGGCGGATCGATGAACACGAGGTCCCACGGGGCGGCTCCGGCGCCCGCTCCGGCGAGCCAGGATGCGACCGACTGGGCCGCGACGTCGATGCTCGGCGCCGCGCCGCGCGGCGAGCTGGCGCGGATCACCGCGGCGTTCCTCCGGCAGACCGCGGCCGCGGCCGCGTCCCGCTCGACGAGGACGACCGCCGCCGCCCCGCGCGACGCGGCCTCGAGCCCGAGCGCACCCGAGCCGGCGTACAGGTCGAGCACGCGGGCGCCGCCGAGCACGTCGGCGGCGTCGAGCGCGGAGAAGACCGCCTCGCGCACCCGATCGCTCGTCGGCCGGGTCCCCGCCCGCGGGACCGCCAGCGCGAGCGAGCCCGCGAAGCCGGCGATGATGCGTGTCACGGGTCGACATTAGTCTCGGTGCATGGTCGATCCGCTCGCACGGAGGCTCGCCGACGCCGTCGGCGAGACGACCGCGAAGCAGCTCGACCGCGCGTTCGGCCACAGGACCTTCGGTGATCTGCTCGGCCACTACCCGCGCCGCTACGCGCATCGCGCCGAGCTGACCGACTTCGCCGGCCTGCACGACGGCGACGAGGTGACCGTCGTCGCGACGGTCGTCTCGAGCGACTCGCGGCGCATGGCGGCGCGCAAAGGCACGCTCGAGACGGCGCGCATCACCGACGGCGAACGCACCATGAGCCTGACCTTCTTCAACCAGCGCTGGCGAGTCGATCAGCTCGTGCAGGGCAAGCGCGGCCTCTTCGCCGGCAAGGTGCAGCTCTACAAGGGCGCGCCGCAGCTCACGCATCCGGAGGTGCTGCTCTTCGACGACGCGGACGACGAGCTGAACAAGCTCGAACGCGCCGACTGGCCCATCCCGATCTACCCCGCGACCGGCTCGCTGCCGTCCTGGCGGATCGGCAAGGCCGTGTCGACCGTGCTCGACCTGCTGCCGCCCGGGCTCGAGGACCCGGTGCCGCCGGCCGTCGCCGAGCCGCGCGGCCTCGTCGCGTTCCGGGACGCGCTCGAGGGCGTTCACCGCCCGCATGCCGACGCGGACTGGGAGGCGGCTCGCGAGGCGCTGCGCTACCAGGAGGCGCTCGTGCTGCAGACGGCGCTCGTGCAGCGCCGCGATCAGCTCCGTGCTGCGGCCGCGGCGCCGAGGACGCCGGGCGCGCTGCTCGCGAAGTTCGACGCGGCGCTGCCGTTCGCACTGACGGACGACCAGCGCGCCGCGGGCGAGGCGATCCAGAACGATCTCGCCGCGCTCCGCCCCATGAACCGTCTCGTCCAGGGCGAGGTCGGCTCCGGGAAGACGCTCGTCGCGCTCCGGGCCATGCTCACGGTCGCCGAGTCGCATGGACAGGCCGTGCTGCTCGCCCCGACCGAGGTGCTCGCGCAGCAGCATCTGCGCTCCATCGCGGCGTCTCTCGGACCGGAGCTCGCCGCGCTGCTGCGGCCGACGCTGCTGACCGGGAGGATGCCGGCCGCGGACCGGAAGCGCGCGCTGCTCGCGGCGGCGAGCGGGCAGGCGTCGATCGTCGTGGGGACGCATGCCCTCTTCGGCGAGCACGTCTCGTTCGCGGACCTCGGGCTCGTCGTCGTGGACGAGCAGCACCGCTTCGGCGTGGAGCAGCGGGACGCGCTGCGGGCGAAGGGCGCCGTCGGGACCGTCCCGCACCTGCTCGTGCTGACGGCGACGCCGATCCCGCGGACGGTCGCGATGACGGTGTTCGGCGACCTCGACGTGACGACGATCGCGCAGCTGCCCGCGGGCCGCGCGCCGATCGAGTCGCATGTCGTGCCGCTCGCCGAACGGCCGGCGTGGATCGCGCGGGTGTGGGACCGGCTCGCCGAGGAGCTCGACCAGGGCCGGCAGGGCTTCGTCGTGGTCCCGGCGATCTCGGCGTCCGTGGACGAGGAGGGGGCGGAGCCCGCGGATCGAGGTCTCGACACGGCGGCTGCGCCGCCTGCTCGACCCGCGGAGCGCGTTCGACCGGCGTGGGACGTCGAGTCGGTGCTCGAGCGATTGCGCGCCCATCCCGCGTTCGCCGCCCGCCGCGTCGGGCCGCTGCACGGCCGCATGTCCGGCGAGGAGAAGGACGCCACGATGCGCGCGTTCGCCGCGGGGGAGATCGACGTGCTCGTCGCGACGACGGTGATCGAGGTCGGCGTCGACGTGCCGAACGCCTCCGTCATGGTGGTCCTCGACGCGGACCGCTTCGGCGTCTCGCAGCTCCACCAGCTCCGCGGGCGCGTCGGCCGGGGCGGGCTGCCGGGGCTCGCGCTGTTCGTCACGGAGGCGGAGCCGGGCTCGCTCGCGCGGGAGCGCGTCGACGCGGTCGCGGCGACGCTCGACGGCTTCGCGCTCGCGGAACGCGACCTGGCGCTGCGGCACGAGGGCGACGTGCTCGGCGCCGCGCAGTCCGGCCGGCGCAGCGGCCTCAGACTGCTCTCCGCGGCGACCGACGGCGAGCTCATCGCCGCGGCGCGGGACGACGCGATCGGCATCGTCGCCGCCGATCCGGAGCTCCTCGCGCACCCGGCGCTCGCCGCCGCGATCGCGCGGCGCGTCGACGACGCGGCGGGGGAGTTCCTCACCAGGGCCTGATGCGCCGGCCGCGCGGCTCGCGCCGGACATGACAAGCGAAGACCGCGCACGCCAGAATGTTCGCCATGGTGCCGCCGAAGCCGACGACCGTCGACGAGTACCTCGCCGCCGCGCCCGAGGCGGGGCGGCCGCTGCTGACCGAGCTGCGGGCGCTGCTGCGCGAGGTCGCGCCGGAGGCGACGGAGTCGCTCAAGTGGGGGCAGGCGGCCTTCGAGGAGCGCCGGATCCTCTTCGTCTTCGGCGCGTTCAAGTCGCATGCGAACTTCGCGCCGACCCGCGCGTCGCTCGAGATCGCCGCCGATGAGATCGACGCCGCCGCGCTGCATCGCACGAAGGGGATCCTGACCCTGCCCTACGACCGGCCGCTGCCGGTCGACATCATCCGCAGGGTCGCGGAGCACCGTCTCGTCGACGTGCGGGAGCACGACGCGAGGTTCACGGCCTGAGCACGTCGGACTGTTACCCGTCTCGCGGATGCTCGTCACCGCCGGTCGGTACAGTGTCCGCATGCCGCGCATCGCCGTCGTCCCGGGCTCGTTCGATCCGGTGACCCTCGGGCACCTCGACGTCATCGCGCGTGCCGCGGGCCTCTTCGACGAGCTGCACGTCCTCGTGGTGCACAATCCCGGGAAGACGGCGCTCATCCCGTTCGCCGACCGGGTGACCCTCATCAAGGACTCGCTCGCCGAGGCGAAGGTCCAGGGGAACGTCGTGGTGACGAGCTGGAGCGTCGGCCTCCTCGTCGACTACTGCACCGAGGTCGGCGCGAGCGTCCTCATCAAGGGCGTCCGCGGCCAGACCGACCTCGTCTACGAGACGCCCATGGCGATCGTGAACCGCGACCTCGCCGGCGTCGAGACCGTCTTCCTCCTGCCGGCGCCGGAGCACGCGCACGTCTCCAGCTCGCTGGTGCGGCAGGTCAACTCCCTCGGCGGCGATGTGCGCCCGTACGTGCCCGGTGCGGTCGCGAGGTTCCTGCGGCCGAGCCGGCCGTGAGCGACCCCGGCTCCCGGGGCGGCGCGGCGGAGCGCGGGTCGGGCGCCGCCGCGGGCGGCGCATCGAGGCCTTCGAGCGCAGGCTCGAGCCCCGCCTTCTCCGTGACCGCCCTCGACGGCATCCCGGAGATCCGCCCGGACGACGACCTCGCGGCGCTCGTCGCCGCCGCCTACGCCGCGCACGGCCCGGCCGACGGCGACATCCTCGTCGTCACGTCGAAGGTCGTCTCCAAGGCCGAGGGGCGCGTCGTGCGGGCCGAGTCCCGCGATGCGGCGATCGACGCCGAGACGGTCCGCGTCGTCGCGACCGTCGAGCATGCGGGCGGGAGGACGCGCATCGTCGAGAACCCGCAGGGACTCGTCCTCGCCGCAGCGGGCGTCGACGCCTCGAACGCCGCCGAGGGCGAGGTGCTGCTGCTGCCGGCCGACCCGGACGCGTCGGCCAGGACGCTCGCCGCGGCGGTGCGTTCCGCGACCGGGGCGCGCGTCGGCGTCGTGCTCTCCGACACGCTCGGCCGTGCCTGGCGCGCCGGCCAGATCGACCAGGCGATCGGCGCGGCCGGGGTGCGCGTCGTCGACGACCTCCGCGGCACGACCGATGTGCAGGGGCGTGTGCTCGAGGCGACGATCGCGGCCATCGGCGACGAGCTCGCCTCCGCCGCCGAGCTCGTCAAGGGCAAGACCTCCGGCCGTCCGGTCGCGGTGATCCGCGGGCTCGGGCATCTCGTGACGGATGCGCTCGACGAGGCGCCGGGCGCGCGGGCGCTGCAGCGGCCGGGCCGCGAGGACCTGTTCCGCGTCGGCGCCGCCGAGGCGTGGCGGGAGGGCTACGAGGCCGCGCTCGCCCGCGTCACGGAGCTCGTGCGCACCCGCGGCGGCCTGCCCGCCGAGCGAGACGGCTCGTCGGAAGCCGGGTCGGAGCCGGCTTCCGGGGCGGAGCCGCGCGCCGTCGGCGCGCGCCGCGGGTGGACGGTCGTCGTCCCCGTCAAACCGGCCGCCGTCGGCAAGTCCCGGCTCGATCTGGCCGGGGCCGATCGCGTCGCGCTCGCCCGCGCGATCGCGCTCGACACCGTGGCCGCGGCCGCGGCATCGATCGCCGTCGGGCAGGTGCTCGTCGTGACCTCCGACGACGAGACGTCGGAGGCCGTGGCCGCCATCGCCGCGATCGCGCCCGGGACGGCGGTGTCGCTCGTCCCCGACACCGCCGGCGGCCTGCTCCCCGCGATCGCGCTCGGCATCGCTGCGGCCGATCCGCGGGCGCCGCGGGCGGTCCTGCTCGGCGATCTGCCCGGGCTGCGCGCGGAGGAGCTGGAGCACGCGCTGCGCCTCGCCGGGACGGCCGGGAGGACGTTCGTCCCGGACGCCGAGGGCTCCGGCAGCGTCCTCGCGACCGCGCGCGGCGGCCTGCCGCTCGAGCCGCGGTTCGGACCGGATTCGGCGCGGGCGCACCGGGCCGCCGGCTTCACGGAGCTGCACCTGCCGGTCGCGTGGGGCCTCCGCCGCGATGCCGACACCGCGGAGCAGCTCCTGGCCCTCCGCGCGGAGGGTGCCCTCGGCCCGCGCACCGCTGCCGAGCTCGTCTAGCACCGCGCGGGCCGCGCGTTCTGTCGCGCCGGATCATGTTCCGCGCATCCGACCATGCACGGCGCAGGGTCGGGCGCGCCATTCCTGATCAAACGGGCGACGGCGCGGCGCGAGCCTCGAGCGCCGTCTCGATCGCGGCGGCGGCGAGCGCCGTCGAGGTCGGCGCGTCGCGCATCCAGAGCGGCAGGACGCGCACGGGCAGGCCCGCGGCCTCGATCGCCGGCGCGAGCGCGGCGTCCTCCTCGGCGATCAGCCAGCCGTCGAGCAGCCCCGCCTCCCCGGCCCGGTCATACGCTCCCGACGTCGATCCGTTTTCAGGGACAGAGGGGGGTATGAACGCGGAATCACGGCGTGTCGCGTCCGGGTCCCTGAAAACGGATCGAACAACGGCACGGTCCGTGGCGCGAGCTCGAGCGCGGGGGCCGTAGCGCAGTCCGACCGCGTCCGCGGCGGTCGGCACGGCCAGCGCCGCGAGGCACGCGTCGGCCATGCCGCGCACCACCGCGCCGCCGATCACCGGGGACACCCCGACGACCCCGCCGGGCGCGGCGGCGACGGCCGCGGCCAGACCGGGCACGGACAGGATGGGTCCGAGCGACACGACGGGGTTCGACGGCGCGAGCAGCACGGCGTCCGCCGCGGCGATCGCCTCGAGGACGCCGGGAGCCGGCC
>JAGIAU010000118.1 GCA_017744755.1 Microbacteriaceae bacterium | reverse complement strand
GACAGGCCACGGCCTGTGCGCTGCTCTGCCCGCTGCGGACGGGGACGAGGTCGAGGACGGAGAGCTTCACCTATGGGGGAGCGTTCGGCGGGTCGGGGGTATTCCGGAATATCCGGGCGGGAGAACACGCTGGGTCCGGTGTGACTGATGCGAGCGACGTGGAGTTCGGCCTCGACACCTTCGGCGACGTGACCGTCGACCTCGAGGGGGCGCCGATCAGCCAGGCGCAGACGATCCGGAACGTCGTCGCGGAGGGCCGGCTCGCCGACGAGGTCGGCGTCGACGCCTTCGGCCTGGGCGAGCACCACCGCGTGGAGTTCGCCGTGTCGAGCCCGGAGGTCGTGCTGGCCGGCATCGCGAGCGTGACGGAGCGGATCAAGCTCGGCTCGGCCGTGACCGTGCTCTCCTCCGACGATCCGGTCCGGGTCTGGCAGCGCTTCTCCGAGCTCGACGCGATCTCGGGCGGACGCGCGGAGGTCATCCTCGGCCGCGGCTCGTTCATCGAGTCGTTCCCGCTCTTCGGCTACTCGCTCGACGACTACGAGGAGCTCTTCGAGCAGAAGCTCGCGCTCTGGGTCCGTCTGCTCGAGGAGGCGCCGGTGCGCTGGGAGGGCGGCCTCCGCCCCGCGATCCCCGGCATCGAGGTGTATCCGAAGACGGAGTCGGGGCATATCCGCACGTGGGTCGGCGTCGGCGGCTCGCCCCAGTCCGTCGTCCGCGCCGCGCACCACGGCCTGCCGCTGACGCTCGCGATCATCGGCGGAGACCCGCGGCGCTTCGCCCCGTTCATCCGGCTCTACCGCCAGGCGCTCGAGGAGATCGCGCAGCAGCGCGGCGCCGAGCCGCAGCCGCTGCCCGTCGCGGTCCACTCGCCCGGCTTCGTCGCGCGGACCGACGAGGAGGCCTACGAGCGCTTCGTCCCGTTCTTCATGCAGCAGCGCGCGAAGATCGGCGCCGAGCGCGGCTGGCCGCCGCCCCGCCCCGACGAGGTGCGCGGCGAGATCGAGCACGGCGCGCTGCATCTCGGCAGTCCGGAGACGGTCGCGCGCAAGGTCGCGGCGACGGTCCGCGATCTCGGCGTGCAGCGCTTCGACCTCAAGTACTCCGGCTCGATGCCGCACGAGTACGCGATGGAGTCGATCGAGCTCTACGGCCGAGAGGTGCTGCCGATGGTGAAGGACCTGCTGGCCGGCTGAGTCCAGGCGATTCGCCGGACGCAGGCGATTCCGGTCTCGGAATCGCCTGGTTCGGAGGAATCGCCTGGTTTCAGGGGGTCGGGGGCGCCTCGGCCGGGGGCGCTGCGGCGGCGGCGCGCTTGCGGCGGCGCGAGCGCGCGGCGGCGACCCAGATCCAGACGATCGCGCCGATCACGGCCAGCGGGATGAGCCACGGGAGGAGGACGCCGATGACCACGAGGAGCCCGGCGCCGAACGCGGCGAGGGCGTTCCATCCCTTCACGATGCCGTCCCAGAACGAGTCCGGGTCCGGCTCCGCGACGACCGGCTTCGTGACGAGGTCGACCGTCATCGTCGACATGGCGATCTGGTCGTCGTAGTAGCGCTGCTGCGCCTCGAGCGACTCGAGCTGGCCCTGCCGGTCGGCGATCGTCGTCTCGAGCTGGATGAGCGCGTCGATGTCGCTCGCCTGCGCCTGCAGGTCCTCGAGCCGCTGGATGGAGGAGCGCAGCGCGCTGATCCGCGCCTCGAGGTCCTGGACGGCGACGGTGACGTCGCTCGCGTTCGTCGAGACGGTCTGGACGGTGCCGAGGCCGCCGAGCTGCTCGATGACGCCGTCGAGCTCGTCGGCGGGGACGCGGAGCGTCAGCGAGGCGCTGCCGGCGGAGTACTCGGTCGGCGCCTGGATGCTGCGCGCGTCGACGCGTCCGCCCGCGGCGGTCACGATGTCGACCGCGGAGTCGGCTGCTGCGGCGGGGTCCTCGACGAGGATCGTCGCCCAGCCGGTGACGATGACGGAGCGCTCCGTCGTGGAGGACTGGAGCGCGACGCCGCCGTCGGCGGCGGACTCGTAGCCCTTGTCGGGCTGGCTCGGCAGGCCGGGCGCCGGGACCGGCTGGACCGCCACGTCGGGCGCCCCGCCGGCGGCGCCGTTGACGCCGGCGGAGCAGCCCGAGAGCCCGAGGGTCGCGGCGAGTGCGAGCGCACCGAGTGCGACCGTGCGGGATGTGGTAGCCATGTCGCTCAACGTAGAGCCAGGCCGCCTGCGCGGGCTACCGGGGTCAGCGGTTTCCCGGCGCTTCGTTGCGGGCTTGTTATCCGCCGTTCGCGACCATGCCGCCGGAGACGCTCACCGTCTGCGCCGTCATGAAGGCCGCCTCGTCGGAGAGCAGGTAGACGATGTTCGCCGCCATCTCGCTCGCGGGCACGACCTTGTCGAAGAGCTGGAGCCTCGTGAGCTCGGCGAGGTGCTCCTTGTCCTCCGGGAGCATCTTCGTGTCGGTCGCGGCGGGGGCGATCGCGTTCACCCGGATGTTGTCGGGGGCGACGAGCGCCGCGACGGCGCGGGTGAGGCCGATGATGCCGCCCTTCGAGGCCGGGTAGGCGGCGGCGAGCGGATACGGGTAGAGCGCGCCGACGGAGGAGAGCGTCACGATGGAGCCGCCGGCCGGCCCGTTCGCCTGGATGAGCGGCACGGCGGCGCGCAGGCAGTAGAACGTGCCGGTCAGGTTCACGCGGATCACGAGGTCCCAGGACTCGTCGTCGATCGTCGAGAGGTCGGGGTCGCCGGGGAAGTCGCCGGCGCGCTTCGGGGCGTCGGGGATGCCGGCTGCGGCGACGAGGTGGTGCAGGACGCCGTGCTCGGCGCGGACCCGCTCGAAGGCGGCGTCGACGGCCGCGCTGTCGGCGACGTCGGTGGGGACCGGCACGGCGCGTTCGACGCCCGCCCAGGTCTCGGCGAGCAGCTCGGCGCGCAGGTCGAGGGCGTAGACGGTCGCGCCCTCGGCGATGAGGCGGCGGGCGACGGCCTCGCCGATGCCGCGCGCGGCGCCGGTGACGACCGCGACGCGGCCCTCGAAGCGATGGGCGCCGTAGGTCTCCACGCCGACGGAGCCGACCTGCACAATGGTGTTCCCGGACATCGTCGTCCTTACGCTCGTGGGTGTTCAGTGGGACTCTACGCCGAGTTGCGATCGATGTCAGATTGTCATACATTCATCGCGACCTCAACGACGAGTCCCTTGGAGCACCCCATCGTGCAGACCTTCCCCCGTCCGGCCCAGGAGCGGCTGTACGTCGAGCGCGAGCCGGTCGACGCCACCTGCCCGGAGTGCGGCGGCACGGACGTGAAGGCGTACCGCGTGCTCTCCGAGGGCGGCTGGTGGCAGGCCGAGAAGTGCCAGGACTGCCTCGCCTCGCTGTCCCGCGTCCCCGCGCCCGCGCTCGGCTCCTACGTGCCGCTCGGCACGACCGTCCCGTCCGAGGCGCGCTGATGTTCGGCGTCGACGTCGGCGGCACGTTCACGGACGTCGTCGCCATCCGCGACGGCCGCGTCCACGTCACCAAGGTGCCGTCGAGCCGCGCCGACCCGGCCGGCTCCGTCGTCGAGGGCGCGCGCCGCCTCGGCGTCGCGGGCAGCCCCGTCTTCAACCATGCGAGCACGATGGGGCTGAACGCGGTGCTCGAGCGCCGCCTCCCGAAGATCGCGTTCCTCACGACCGAGGGCTTCCGCGACATCCTCGACCGCGGCACCATCCACCGACCGCTCGACGCGCAGACCGACCCGGCCTGGCGCCGCAGCTTCGGGGACGCCGCCCGCCCGCTCGTCCCGCGCTACCTCCGCCGCGGGATCCGCGAACGGAAGACCGCGACGGGCGCGACCCTTTTCCCGCTCGACGAGGCGCAGGCCCGGCACGAGCTCGAGATCCTGGGCCGGATGGACGTCCAGGGCGTCGCCATCTGCCTCATCAACGCCTACGTCGATCCGGAGCACGAGCTGCGCCTGCGCGAGCTCGTCCACGAGGTGCTCCCCGACGCCGTCGTGAGCATCTCCTCCCAGACGAGCCCGCTCGCCAAGGAGTACGAGCGCGCCTCGACGACCGTCATCGACGTCATCATGAAGCTGCTCTTCGACGACTACGCGAAGCAGCTCGATCGGGAGCTCGGCGCCCTCGGCTTCGACGGCCAGCTCAACTTCGCCGACTGCGCCGCGAACCTGCTGCCCTGGGAGGAGGCGCTCGAGCGTCCGTTCCGCATCCTCTTCGCCGGCCCGGCCGCCGGCACCGTGTCGAGCGGCCACCTCGGGCGGATCATCGGGCGGCAGCACATCCTCTGCGCCGACGTCGGCGGCACCAGCACGGACGTCTCGATCATCGTGAGCGGGAAGCCCTTCGTGCAGAACACCTTCGAGATCGAGCACGACCTCATCATCAACGCGCTGTCGACCGAGGTCTCCAGCGTCGGCGCCGGCGGCGGCTCGCTCGTCACGGTGAGCCAGGCCGGCGGGATCCTCGTCGGCCCCGGGAGCGCGGGCGCCGAGCCCGGCCCGGCCTGCTACGGCCGCGGCGGCACGCAGCCGACCGTGACCGACGCCGTCCTGCTCATGGGCGTGCTCGACCCGCACGGCTTCGCGGGCGGCGAGTTCGAGCTCGACGCGGCCGCCGCCGAGCGCGCGTTCGAGGCGCTCGACACCCCGGTGCCGTTCGAGGAGCGGGTGCGGACGACGTACCGGCTCGCCGTCGCGCACATGGCGGAGGAGATCCTCAACGTCGCCGTGCGCCACGGCGTCGACATCCGCGACTTCAGCCTGATGGCCTACGGCGCGGCCGGCGGCATGCTGCTGCCGGCGGCCCTCGACCTGCTGCCGCTCCGCGAGGTCGTGGTGCCGCCGCACCCCGGTCTGTTCTCCGCGATCGGCCTGCTCAGCACCGACCAGGTGACCTACGAGTCGGAGAGCGCGTACGTCGTGTTCTCCCCCGACTCGATCGAGGACGTCGCCGCGGTCTACGAGCGCATGGAGCGCAGCCTCCGCGATCGCCTCGGCGACGCCGCGGCCGCGCTGCCGGTGCGCCGCTCCTTCGACGGGCGACTCGTCGGCCAGAGCTGGGAGATCCCCTTCGTGCAGCTGCCGGAGGGGCCGATCACGGCCGCCTCGCTCCCGGCCATCGCGGGCGCGTTCCACGACGCCTACGAGGCGCGCAACGGCAACCGCTTCGACGCCTTCCCCGTGGAGGGCGTGACGTACCGCGTCGAGATCGTCGTCCCTGCGGAGAAGGTCGAGTACGAGCTCGCCCCCGAGACGGCGCCGTTCCCCGCGGCGCCGGAGGGCGCGCTGACGCTCTCCTATGTCGCCGCCGAGCCGGTGCAGGCCGAGTGGTTCCGCCGCGAGTCGCTCGCCACGGGCGCGACCGTGACCGGCCCGGCGGTCATCCGCGAGCAGCTCAGCACGACGTACATCCCGCCGGGGCAGCAGGCCCTCGTCGGCCGCGCCGGCGAGATCGTGATCACCCGGGTCCCGGTCCGGGAGCGCGCGCCCCAGGAGGCGGCCGAGTGACGACGACCCTGACCGCCTCCCCCGGCGCGGAGCGGAAGCGCATCCGCGACCTCGACGAGCGCGCCTTCCACGAGCGGTACGCCTGCGACCGCTACACGGCGACGGTCCTCGGCAACCGCTTCGACTACCTCGTCGAGCACATGAGCGTGCGCCTCCTCACGGGCGCGTTCTCGCCGGTGCTCCGCGACTTCTACGACCTCGCCTGCACGATCTCGGGTCCGCCCGAGCTGGACTACCTCGTCCCGGCCGCGAGCAACGGCATCGTCCTGATGGCCGGCACGACGATCGACGCCGTGCCGAACATGGTCAACGAGTACGGCGCCGACAAGCTGCGCCCCGGCGACGTCCTCATCGCGAACGACCCGTACCGCACCGGGAACCACAACAACGACCTCGTCTTCGTCCGGCCCGTGTTCCGGGCGGGGCGGATCGTCAGCTTCGTGACGCTGAACGCCCACCAGCTCGACATGGGCGGCACGGTCCCCGGCGGCTTCTCCGCGACGAAGCAGAACGTCTACGAGAACGGCCTCGTCCTCTCTCCGCGACTCCTCGTCGCCGAGGGGGAGAACGTGCAGGCGTCGTGGTCGGTCATCTTCGACAACGTCCGAATGGCCGAGATCCTGCTGCCGGACATGCAGACCGTGCTCTCCAGCCTCGAGCTCGGCGAGTCCCTCGTCCTCGAGTCGATCGAGCGCTACGGCCTCGACGCCTTCCACGGGGCGATGCGCTACTCGGTGGACGCGGCCGCGGAGCAGATGGCGCTCGGCCTCGCCCAGCTGCCCGACGGCGACTACGAGGCGGAGCACGGCGTCGACGCGGACGGCGTGGACGCCTCCGAGTCGTATCCGGTGCACGTGAAGATCCGCAAGCGCGGGGAGCGGATCGAGGTCGACCTGTCGGGGACGCATCGCCAGGCGCGCTCCTCGATCAACGCGACCGTCTGGGAGGTCAAGCTCGCCGTCGGCGTCGCGCTCAAGTACAACGTCGACCCGCGCGGCCGCTTCAACTCGGGCCTGTTCCGGAACATCGACGTCGTCATCCCGGAGGGCACGGTCGTCTCCGCGCTCCCGCCGGACGGCGCCGTCTTCCTCTACTTCGAGCAGTCCCAGGTCCTCCTCGCGACGATCCTGATGGCGCTCGAGGAGGCGCTCGGGCAGAACGCGATCGCGGGCGACCGCGGCGGGACGAACCTGCACACGGCGTTCGGCGCGCGCGAGGACGGCAGCCCGTGGGCGGCGATCATGCAGCTCGGCGGCGAGGTCGGCCCCTTCGGCGCGAACCGGCACGGCGACGCGGACACGCAGTGCATGTCGTATCTCGCGAACGGCGTCGCGCCGAGCGTCGAGGCGGTCGAGAAGGACAGCCCCGTCGTCATGCTCCGGCAT
>JAGIAU010000117.1 GCA_017744755.1 Microbacteriaceae bacterium | reverse complement strand
CACCCGGACTCGGCGCACGGGCGAACGCGCTCAGGCGATGAGCGCGAGCGCCGCCGCGACGCGATCGCCGGGCGCGGCATCCGCGGGCACTCGCGCGGCGTCCCGGTACCGCCGGAACCAGGACACCTGCCGCCGTGCGTATCGCCGGGTGAGGAACTGGGTCTCCGCGATCGCCTCCGCCTGTGTCGCCGCGCCGTCGAGCTGGGCGATCGCCTGCGCGTAGCCGATCGCACGCGCGGCCGTGACGCCGAGGCCCGGCCCGGAGCGGAGCGCGTTCGCCTCGTCGAGCAGGCCGTCGGCCCACATCCGCTCGACTCTCGCGTCGAGGCGCGGCACGAGTCGATCGCGGGGCAGCTCGAGCATGACGACGGCGGCCCGCTGCCACGGCTCGCGATCCTCGGGCAGCCCGGGCCTGAACGATCCCTCGAGCTCGACCACCTCGAGCGCCCGCACGACGCGGCGGCCGTTCGCCGGGTCGACCCGCGCGGCGGCTGCGGGATCCGCCGCGGCCAGCCGGGCATGCAGCGCGGAGGCGCCCTCGGCGGCCAGCTCGGCCTCGAGGCGGGCCCGCACCTCGGCGTCCCGGCCCGGGAACGCGAAGTCCTGGATGACGCTCGACACGTACAGCCCGGACCCGCCCACGAGGATCGGGACGGCGCCGCGGGTCTGGATCGCCTCGACCGCCGCCCGGGCCTCGCGCTGATAGGCCGCGACCGACGCCTCCTCGGAGGGCTCGAGCATGTCGAGCAGGTGGTGCGGCACGCCCCGGCGCTCCGCGACGGGCACCTTGGCCGTGCCGATGTCCATGCCGCGGTAGAGCTGCATCGCATCGGCGTTGACGATCTCGGCGCCGCGGCCCTCGGCGGCGAGCGCCTCCGCGAGGTCGAGCGCGAGCGCCGACTTGCCGGTGCCGGTCGCGCCGACGATCGCGAGGAGCGTGTTCATCGCGCCATCCTTCGTCTCGCCCCGCTCGCCCAGGGACGGGGACTACCGGACGGAGGGCAGGCCGAGCGAGACCGGGCCGGCCGCCACCGCGCCGTCGTGGTGGTCGTGCGCGTGCTCGCCGAGGACCGCGCGCTCCCAGGCGTCGCCGGCGCGGGTCGCCCGGATACGCAGCGGCTCGCCGGTCATCGAGTCGGCGATGAGGTGGTGCGGCGCCGACTGCGTCACCTCGACGGCGACCATGTCGCCGGGGCGCGGCCTGTCCGAGCCGGGCGGGATCTCGAAGTGCACGAGCCGGCCGTCGCGGGCACGGCCCGACATGCGACGCGTCTCCTCGTTCTTCCGGCCGTCGCCCTCGGTCGCCATGGCCTCGAGGGTGCTGCCGACGAGCGCCGCGTTCTCCTCGGCGGAGATCCGCTCCTGGAGCTCGACGAGGCGGTCGTAGCGCTCCTGCACGACCTCCTTCGGCAGCTGCTCGGGCATCGTCGCCGCAGGCGTGCCCGGACGGATCGAGTACTGGAAGGTGAACGCGGAGGCGAAGCGCGACGCCTCGACGACCCGCAGCGTCTCCGCGAAGTCCTCCTCGGTCTCGCCGGGGAAGCCGACGATGACGTCGGTCGAGATCGCGGCCCCGGGGATGGCCGCGCGGACGCGGTCGAGGATGCCGAGGAACCGCTCCGAGCGGTAGGAGCGGCGCATGGCCTTGAGCACGCGGTCCGAGCCGGACTGCAGCGGCATGTGGAGCTGCGGCATGACGTTCGGCGTCTCCGCCATCGCCTCGATGACGTCGTCGGTGAACGCGGCCGGGTGGGGGCTGGTGAATCGGACGCGCTCGAGCCCGTCGATGCGCCCGGTCGCCCGCAGCAGCTTCGAGAACGCCCGGCGGTCCCCGAACTCGACGCCGTAGGAGTTCACGTTCTGCCCGAGCAGCGTGACCTCGATCGCACCGTCGGCGACGACCGCCTCGACCTCGGCGAGCACGTCGCCGGGCCGCCGGTCGCGCTCCTTGCCCCGCAGCGCGGGGACGATGCAGAAGGTGCAGGTGTTGTTGCAGCCGACGGAGATGGACACCCAGGCGCTGTGCGTGGACTCGCGACGGCTCGGCAGCGTGGACGGGAACACCTCGAGCGATTCGAGGATCTCGAGCTGGGCCTCGCCGTTGTGCCGCGCGCGGTCGAGGAGCGCGGGCAGTGAGCCCATGTTGTGCGTGCCGAAGACGACGTCGACCCAGGGCGCGCGGTCCTGGATCGTGTGCTTGTCCTTCTGCGCGAGACAGCCCCCGACGGCGATCTGCATGCCCGGACGCTCGCGCTTGAGCTGCGCCAGGTGCCCGAGCGTGCCGTACAGCTTGTTGTCCGCGTTCTCGCGGACGGCGCAGGTGTTGATGACGACGACGTCCGCCGAGCCCTGCTCGCCGCGCACGAAGCCGGCCGCCTCGAGCGAGCCGCCCAGTCGTTCCGAGTCGTGGACGTTCATCTGGCAGCCGAACGTCCGCACTTCGTAGGTGCGCGGAAGCTCCATGGTCACTCGGGGATTGTACCCGCGGCGGCCGATGCGCTCAGGCGGTGCGAGCGGCGACCACCGCGGCGCGGACCGTCGAGGCGGCGAACCCTCGGCGCAGCAGGAAGGCGGTGAGCCGTCGCTCGACCGTCGCCTGATCGAGCGAGCCGTACTGCCGCGCCCGCTTGACCGCGAGCTCGCGCGCCTGCGCGAGCTCGTCCGCCGTGTCGATGAGGTCCATGGCGTACTCGATCGCGCCGGGCGCGACCACCCGCTTCACGAGCTCCGCCTTGATCGCGCCGCCCGACATGCCCTTCGACTCCTGGAGATGCGCCACGAGGTGCTGCGCGAAGGCGTAGTCGTCGATCAACCCGACGCCCTCGAGCCGGTCGAGCTCGTCGGCGATCGCGTGCTCGTGATAGCCCTGCGCGGCGAGGAGCCGCTCGAGCTCGCGCCGGGACATCCCGCGGCGGCCGAGGGCGCGCAACGAGGCGTCCTCGATCGGAGAGAACCCCTCGTCGCGCTGCGCTCGCTCAGGCCGGTGGATGCCGGGCCCGGGTTCGACGGATCGAGGTATCGGTGCGCCGGCTCCGTCGGCTACTCGACCCGAGAGGCCTGTCGCATCCGGCTCACGGCCTCCGAAGAGCGGGATGACCTCACCCATCTCGTCCCGGCCCTACTCGCCGACGGCTCGCTTGGCGGCGAGCCGCTCCTCGATCGAGTCGACCTTGCCGGCAGCCGCAGCCTGCGCGGCCTTGCCGGCAGCGCCGATGCCGAGCTTCGCGAAGATCTGGCGCTCGATCTCGCCGGCGACCTCGGGGTGCTCGATGAGGAACGTCCGCGAGTTCTCCTTGCCCTGGCCGAGCTGGTCGCCGTCGTAGGTGTACCAGGCGCCCGACTTCTTGACGATGCCGTGCTCGACGCCGAAGTCGAGGAGCGAGCCCTCGCGCGAGATCCCCGTGCCGAAGAGGATGTCGAACTCGGCCTGCTTGAAGGGCGGCGCCATCTTGTTCTTCACGACCTTGACGCGCGTCCGGTTGCCGACGGCGTCCGCGCCGTCCTTGAGCGTCTCGATGCGGCGGATGTCGAGGCGGACCGAGGCGTAGAACTTGAGCGCCTTGCCGCCCGCGGTCGTCTCCGGCGAGCCGAAGAACACGCCGATCTTCTCCCGGAGCTGGTTGATGAAGATCATCGTGGTGTTCGTCGAGTTGAGTCCGCCGGTGAGCTTGCGCAGCGCCTGCGACATGAGCCGCGCCTGGAGGCCGACATGCGAGTCGCCCATCTCGCCCTCGATCTCCGCCTTCGGCACGAGCGCTGCGACGGAGTCGACGACGATGAGGTCGATCGCCCCCGAGCGGACGAGCATGTCCGCGATCTCGAGCGCCTGCTCCCCCGTGTCGGGCTGGGAGACCAGCAGCGCGTCGATGTCGACGCCGAGCTTCTGCGCGTAGTCGGGATCGAGCGCATGCTCCGCGTCGATGAAGGCGGCGATGCCGCCGGCGCGCTGCACGTTCGCGATGGCATGGAGCGTGAGCGTCGTCTTGCCGGAGGACTCCGGACCGTAGATCTCGACGATGCGGCCGCGCGGGAGGCCGCCGACGCCGAGCGCGACGTCGAGGGCGACCGAGCCGGTCGGGATGACTTCGACGGGGGCGCGCTCGTCGCTGCCGAGGCGCATCACCGACCCCTTGCCGAACTGACGATCGATCTGCGCGAGCGCGTTCTCCAGCGACTTCTCGCGGTCTGCTGCTGAGGCCATGGCCGTGTCTCCATTCGTTCCTGCTAGGGGTTGCTGCCCATAGGCACCGGTCGAGCTCCACGAGCTCCCGGCAGGGCTGGTGGTACTGCGGCCACGGTACGCCCGACCACCGACATCGGTCGGCAGCGACGGGCGAAATGTGGACAAGTACCGATATTCGACTGCTGTCAGGAAGTGACGGTAGCAGTATTCGAACGAATATTCGACGGTGCGGACGGCGTGTCGAGCGCCGGATCCGCCGCTCAGTAGAGCAGATCGGTGTGCACCCCGTAGAGCACGGACACGATCAGCGGTCCGCCCTTCGGGTCGAGCGAGACGAACTCCCCGGACTCCGCGACGAGCACGATCGCGTCCGGGGAGAACCAGTGCTCCCCGTAGAAGCTCGACTGCGCATCCGCCAGGACGACCGGGCCCGCGAGGCCCCAGCTCTTCCCCGTGACGTAGTGCGTGAGCTGCTCGACGGTCTGCGCCGGCGTCAGGTCGCCGACCCCGTCGCTCGCCGCGATGCCGAAGTGCACGACCGACTGGAGGTAGCCCTCGAGCACGGCCGTGTTCCACGAGGTGATCGACTCGACGATGCTCTGCCGCCGCTCCGCCGGCATCGGCGCGAGCGCGTCGGCGACGGGGTCCGCGGGCGGAGCCGTCGGGGTCGGGTCCGGAGCCGGCACGGGCGACGGCTCGACGATCACGGTCGGCCTCGGCGAGGGGGTGCGCGACGGTGCGGCGCTCGGCGTGCCGCTCGGGCTCGGCGAGGGCGCCGGTCCGGCGCCGGGAACGCAGCCGCCCAGCAGCAGGGCGAGGCAGAACGCGCCCGCGAGCGCTCCGGCCCGCGCCGCCGCACTCGGCGATGAGGGCGGACTCGGGCGCATGCACGGAGTATGCCGCCCGCGCCCCGCACGGGCAATGGCGGATCCGGCTCATCGCGGAACCGATCGGTCGCATTTCAGCGTGTCCGGGTCGCCTATGAGACACGGATTCCGGCCGATCGACGGCACCGCGCCGCCCCGCAGGGAGGCACCGCGGACCGCGCAGGCCGGCCCGCCGCTCAGCGCGGCGGCTCGGCGAGCCCGACGCCGTGCCGCCGGGCGGGCGGCACGTCGGTCGCGTCGCACAGCGCCGTCCACACGATCCCGGCGTCGACGCCGGCGGCGATCGCCTCGTCCGCCGATCGGCCGCCGAGGGCGCCGAGCACGAGATCGGCCGTCAACGACGGGCCGCGCGGCCCGAACTCGTCCGCGACGGCGCGACGGAACTCTCGGAGCCGCAACTCAGCCGCGTGCGTTCAGCGCGACGCCAGCTCGGCGTCGGAGCCGTAGCTGCGGAACTCCGCGACGAACTCGTCGGGCAGCGTGTCGGGGATGACGGGGTTCTCGGCGACGGTCAGCGACTCGAACACGCCGACCGACGGGATCGACTCGATCGACGGAGCGGACAGGCCGACGCCCTCGAGGACGGCGAGCCGGTCGCTGACCTCGCGGAGGATCGAGGAGATGGGGGTGCTGAGCGCGTCGGCGACCGAGGCGAGGATCTCGCTCGAGGCCTCCTTCTGCCCGCGCTCGACCTCGCTCAGGTAGCCGAGGGCGACGGAGGCCTTCGAGGCGACCTGGCGGAGGGTCTTGCCCTGCTGCAGGCGCAGATCGCGGAGCACGTCGCCGATCTCGTGTCGGACCAGAACCATGGCGACCTCCCTGCGTGTCGGTGCGCCCACTTTAGCGGTGAATCTCGGGTAACCGCTGACCGGCGCATGGGTTGTAACCGGACCGCAATGAGCCGTATTCCGGCGGAAATCTTCGCCCTGTTCGCCTGCAGCGGACGGGTTCAGAACGTCCCGAGCGCGTCCTTCAGCGCGGTCAGCGCCGCCTTGGTCGCGCCGCCGCGGACGAGGGCCCGATCGCCAGGGATGGAGAGCTCGAACGCGCTGGACTCGGTCCCCGCGCCGCTCCGCGGCAGCTCCCCGGTCGACACGCCGACGTAGACGAGACCGACCGGCTTGCCGTCCTGCGGCTCCGGGCCGGCGACGCCGGTCGTCGCGATGCCGACCGCGGCGGGCCGTTCCGCGCTCCCGCAGACGCGCCGCGCGCCCGCCGCCATCTGCCGCGCGACATCGGGGTGCACGGCGCCCTCCACCGCGAGCAGCGTCGTGTCGACGCCGAGCACAGAGGCCTTCAGCTCGGTCGCGTACGCGACGATCCCGCCGCGCAGCACGGCGGAGGCGCCGGGGACGCCGACGAGCGCCGAGACGACGTCGCCGCCGGTCAGCGACTCGGCGACCGCGATCGTCACGCCGCGCGCGGTCGCGACGCGGACGATGTCGGCCGCCAGCTCAGCGAGCTCGGCGTCCATACGCCTTCACGAGGTAGTCGATCCCGCTCCACAGCGTGATCGCGACGAGCACCAGCATGATCGCCCATGCCACGAGGAACAGCTGGCTCACGGCCAGCGGGAACGCCAGCAGGACCGGGATGAGGATGCCCTGCGTGGCCGTCTTCCACTTGCCGAGCCTTCCGGCAGGGATCACGCGGTCCTTCAGCGCGACCGCGCGCCACCAGGTGATCCCCCATTCGCGCACGAGGATGAGCACGACGCACGTCCACCAGAACCAGGCCGGCGGGTTGATGATCGCGATGCAGACGAGCGCGGCACCGGTCAGCCCCTTGTCGGCGATCGGATCGAGGAAGATGCCGAAGTCGGTGATCAGCCGACGGCCCCGGGCGATGCGCCCGTCGACCCAGTCGGTCGCGATCGCGACGACGAACAGCGCGACGCCGGCC